>NZ_AQWR01000012.1 GCF_000375645.1 Porphyromonas bennonis DSM 23058 = JCM 16335
CGGATCCTTAGCTCAGTTGGTTTAGAGCGTCTGTCTTACAAACAGAGGGTCGTAGGTTCGAATCCTACAGGGTCCACCATCGTACCGCTATCGAGTCGAGAGACTTGGTAGTGGTTTTTTTGTATCTTGTGCCGAGGAATGATTTATAATGAAAGGGATATCGTATGGAGAAATCGGTGATCCGGTGCATCCACCGCAAAGCGCTGCTTTGGTTGCTCTTGTGTGTGATGCCGATGATGGCGGTCGCCCAGGATGACGTAACCGAGTCGGAGGTGCAGCGATTGATCGATGAGGGGCTGTACTACCGTGCTCTGGAGCTGCTGGAGAGCTGCCCCGACAGCCTCAAGAACCCCGTGATGCTCCGGCAGGAGACCCGTGTCCTCACCTCCTTTGCCCGATACGAGGAGGCGAAGGCACTGATCCTGCCGCTGGCGAAGGATGAGGGCTCCGTGATCGACAAGCAACTGCTGGCGGGGATCTACGAGAGCATGCAGCTGCCCGACTCCGCCATCACTGTCCGTGAGGAGATCAAGCAGCTCTCCCCGTATAATATCGTCAATGTCCTCCGCCTCTCCGACCTCTATGAGGAGAAGGGGGTGGGCTTCCTCGGTCTGACGATGATGAATAGCTTCCTCTACGAGTATCCCGACAATCGCCCCGTGAGGCAGCGTCGTGCGGCAGTGAATTACGCCGCAGGCTATTACCGGGATGCCTATGCTGACTTCGACATCCTCTACCATGCCGGGGATAGGAGTATGAATACGGTCTACTACCATGGTCAGTCGCTCATGCAGCAGGACTCCCTCGAGCAGGCGATCCCGGTGCTGAAGGAGGCAATAAAGATCTCCGAGGAGGCCAATCCTTTCCCGATGATTGACCTCGCAGGCGTCTATATAGAGCAGAAGAAACCCGCTGATGCAGCACTCTACCTCGCCAAGGTGGACTCCCTTATGGAGCGGACCCCGCTGCGGATCCAGGTACTCAAGAGCTACCACGACCTGATGGCAGAGACGGACTTCCTCCGTGGGGCTTACCGCTCCTCGCTCCGCCACCTCAGAGATCTCGGTCGCCTTGCCCCCGACCTGCCGGACATCCCCTACAGGCAGTCTCTGACGTACAGGGAGCTGGGAGATACCGCTGCCGAGATGAAGGCTCTGGAGACTTACCTCGAGCTCCGCAGTGACCCGGGGCGAAAGCCCTCCCCGAGGGTCCTCTATGCCCGCAAGCGGCTGGAGCAGCTGAGTGAGGATCGCTTTATGCAGCAGCGGTAATGGTGAGGGGCTGCATACGAGGTCAAGTGAACGGATCCGAAGCTCCGCAAAAGAGCGTCAGTCGGCTCGCCCATCACCATCCGTCTTGAGAGTAAATTCTTTTTCCGGTAAAGGATGAGCGGACGCTTATCCATAAGAGTGAACTCCCCAGGACATAGCTTATGGCGGGCGGGTGTGCCGAGAGAGGACTCTTGGCACACCCGCCCGCCATTAGGACTCTGTCAGAGGTCGGGGCTATTACTTGGCGATGATGATCTCGATGTCGCCCTTGCCGTCGCAGGTGATGTTGCGGCGGTCAGTGCAGCGGATGGTGATCTCGGAGGAGAGATCGGCATCGAGGGTGCCGCCCTTCACTGTGAGATCACTCCCATCCACCTCGCCACCTGAGGAGGCGGAGATACTGACGGTGTCGCCGGTGCCGGTTAGGGTGATCTCGCCCCCGGTACCGGCATGCATGTCTGCGAGGTGAAAGGAGCCGGTGTACTCGATCCCGCTCCCGGTCTTGGACTTGAGCTTCAGTGTCCTATGCTTACCGGAGAGGTAGATCTCGCCCCCGGTGGCGGCAGTGGCGATCACTTCTCGTGCATCACCGGTGAAGAGCAGTTCGCCGCCGGTGAAGCACTTCAGCTCCAGCCGGGCGATCTTGGTGGGGCGGTAGTTCTTGTCTATATGCAGCTCAGCGCCGGTCTCCGCCTTCAGGGCGGTGAGGCTATTGAGATCGGTGAGGGTGACGACGGCGAGATAGGTGTGGTCGTCGTCTTTGATGGTCCCAAAGGAGGGCTTCATCGAGATCCGGAGCGACTTCTTCGAGGCATCGGTAGAGCACTTGACCTTGTCGAGGTTGTCGACGTAGAGGTCCACTTTATTCTCCGTGCCGGGACGGAGCACCACCTCGAAGCCTGTAGAGGCGGTTATGTCGGTGGGGCAGTAGTCGAGGGTGATGGTCTTATCCGGCACCTGGCCGGGCTCCTGAGCCTCTGCGGCGACAAAGCCGGCGAGTAGGGCGAGGGAGGCAAGTAGGTATCTTAGGGTGCGCATAGTGTTTGGTATGAAATAAAAGAGTTATCGGGGTAGAGTGCCGGTGAGGTAGTAGGTGAGGTTGATCGAGCGGAGGAGGCGGGTGTAGACGCTCTGGAGGTACTGCGACTTGGCTCCGATGAGCTTATTCTTGGACTGCTCCCACTCGTAGGCGGTGATGCGACCGGCGTTGTACTCCTTCTCGGTCATGTCGAGGGACTCCTGCGCCACTTCTACATTATCCTTGGAGAGGCGGTAGGACTCCTCCGCCTTGCGGAGGTCAGCGGTGGCGAGGGTGATGTTTCGCCGCTCGCTAAACTGCTGCTGGATGAGCTGTCCGAGGGCGCTCTCCCGCTGCAGCTCTGCCTGACGGACGGAGGCGCGGACCTGACCGCGATTGAAGATCGGGATGGAGAGCGAGAGACCGATGGTGTACTGACCATTTGACTTGAGCTGGTCGCCGAAGGACTGATTGATGACCTCGTCACCGAAGTAGTGGAAGTAGCCATTGGAGTAGCCGCCGGAGAGACTTAGGCGGGGCATATAGCCAGCCTTGGCGCGCTTGACGTCGTAGGAGGAGAGGTCGTATCGCAGCTGAGCCAGTCGGAGGGAGGGGTTGGTCCACTCCGGTGCCGCACGATAGGGTGACTCCCGCTCCAGCCGGGCGATAACGCTCTCGGGATCCTCTCTCGGGACGGTGAAGGTCTCGCCCTCCTCCGTGATGCCCATATCGAGTCGGAGGACGCGCATGGCACGGTCGAGGTCGGACTTTGCCTCATTGAGCGCCAGGCGATCCTGACCCACCTGGGTGCGCATCTTGAGCTGCTCCGAGGGGGCGAGCTTGCCAGCTGCCACCTGAGCATCGACCCGCTTCTGCTGCATAAGGGAGAGGGAGAGATTCTCCTCCGCCACCTCGACGATCTGCTGAGCGAGGAGCACGCCGACGTAGCTGGAGGCGACGGTGAGGGCGATCCGGTCCTCCACCTCGTCGAGGATGTAGTCCTTGCTCTCGAGCGCCTCTTGGCTGCTCTTAAGCGCCCACCAGCGGGCTCCGCCCTCAAAGAGGGAGAGCGAAGTGGAGACACTGAGTCCGGTGGAGGAGCCGTTGTTCTTCCTCAGCACCTTATCGTGTCCCTGGGTGTAGCCAAAGGAGAAGTTTTGCCCCACGCCTGCATTGAGGTCGGGGAGGAAGTTCATCCTTGCGGACTGCTCCTGCACCTCGAGCTGCTCCATCTGCACCCGCGCGGGGATCAGGTCGGGACTGTGCCTCTGTGCGTAGGTGATGCACTGCGAGAGGGTCATCTCGCCACTGAGGGTAGGCTCCGCCTCCGGCACCTGCGCCTCAGCCGTGAGGGCGAGGAGCGGGAGGAGTAGGGTGGGGATGAAAAGTCTGTGAGCGATCATGGTGGATTAGTTCTTCTTCTTCATGAGATTACCGCGGAGGGTCTCGTCGCCGGTGAGCCCGGAGAGTACCTCCACCTTGATGCCGTCGGAGAGGCCAAGAGTCACCTCCTTCTTCTCATACTCTCCCTTGCCGCCCTTGACGAAGACGAAGCTCTTGTCGCCCTCGTAGGTGACGGTCGCCTCGGGGATGGTGAGGACGCCGGTCTTGTGCGCCATCTCTACCTCGGCATTGCTGGAGAAGCCAGCCTTGAGCGCCGAGAGGTCGTCGCCCGAGATCGCCGCCTTCACCTCGAAGAGGATCGTCCCGCTGGTGTCCTTCCCCTTGGGGGAGACGTACTCCACGACGGCGTGGTAGGTCTTGTCCTTGAGCGCCCCGACGTGGATCGTGACGGGGGAGCCTACGGTGACGTTATTGACGTCGCTCTCATTGACATTACCGATGAAGAGGAGGTCGGTGAGGTCGGCGATGCTGACGACGGTGGTACCTTCGTTGAAGTTATTCGCCATCGTGACGCGTGAGCCGACCTTGACCGGCTGCTCGAGGATAGTACCGGTGACGGTGGCAAAGACGAGGGTGTTATTCCGCTTGGAGGTAGAGGCGGAGGAGCCGGTGCGGGTGAGGTCAAGCTGCTCGACGGCGGAGCTGTACTCGATCTTGGCGCGGCGGTAGTTGGCGAGCGAGGTCTCGTAGGCCTCCTTGGCAAGGATCTGCTGGTCGTAGAGGGACTTGTCGCGGTTGTAGACCTCCTCGGTGCGCTTCAGGTCGACGCGGGCGGCATCGACGCGAGAGGCGGCACTCTGGACCATGGCGACGTCGGGGACCATCTGAATCTTGGCGATCAGCTCTCCCTCCTGGACGAAGTCGCCGGGGAGGTGATTGAGCTCGGCGATGATGCCGTTCATATTGGGCTTCACGAGGATCTCGTCGCGCGGCTCGATGGAGCCGGTAAGGACGGTCGACTTGACGATCGAGTCATTGGCGGTCGGGGTGACCTCCTCGTAGAGCTCCTTCGTCTTCCCCTGCGACTTGACGATCGCGGTGGCGATGACGCCGATGATGGCGAGACCGAGGACGACCCAGAGGAGGATCTTGGGCCACTTCTTCGCACGCTTCTTCTGCACCGGGACGGTGCCGGACTGTGATGGATCTTGGATCATAATGGAGATATGATTGGTAGTTATTGTTTTTGTCTATGAGGAAAAGGGGATTACTCGTCGCGTATGGCGTCGATCGCCTTGATGCCGAGAGCCTTCTGTACCGGCAACAGCCCGGCAAAGGCACCCGAAAGGATCATGATGATGAGAGAGAAGAGGAGGATCCCGGGCGTCGGGTAGGGGCGTACGAAGATCTCAGCCAGCTTGCCGGTACTCTCCGACAGGGCGCCGATGCCGAGGAGAAGGAGCAGTCCGACGAGCAGCCCGAGGAGCCCGGCGACGAGGATCATCGCCATCGACTCGAGCATAAATTGGATCACAATGTCGATCGGCTTGGCTCCGAGGGCGCGGCGGACACCGATCTCCCGCTGCCGCTCCTTGACGGTCACGAGGAGGATGTTGCTGACCGAGATGACGCCGGTGAGGAGGGTGCCGAGACCGATGATCCAGACGAGGGCATTCAGGAGGTTGGCCATCAGGTCAAAGATCCGGAGCTGTGACTCGACGTCCACCATACCGAGCGCTCCGGTGTCGGTCGGGTCCACGTGGTGGGCGCGAGCGATGTAGCCACTGAGCTCGCTCCGGAGGTCGTCGGCTGTGCTGCCCTCCTTAAGCAGTCCGGAGATCATCACCTCCCGGTCTAGATTGCCGCCGACGGCGAAGTCTATCGGCACCTCGACACACCACTTGGCATTATATCCAAGATTGAAGTTGTCGTTCATAGTCTCGATCACCCCTACGATGCGGAAGGCAATCCCTCCGACGGAGAGGTACTTCCCCACTGCGTCCTCCGGCTTGTCAAAGAAGTTCTTTGTCGTCCTCAGTCCCATGACACAGACCGGGTCACCCCGCTTGATCTCCTCGCGAGTCATATAGCGCCCAT
Source organism: Porphyromonas bennonis DSM 23058 = JCM 16335 (assembly GCF_000375645.1). Taxonomy (GTDB): domain Bacteria; phylum Bacteroidota; class Bacteroidia; order Bacteroidales; family Porphyromonadaceae; genus Porphyromonas_A; species Porphyromonas_A bennonis. The sequence continues at coordinate 5,731 of NZ_AQWR01000012.1, forward strand.
AAGAGACGATCACCGGGCGGATGTCGTAGGGGTACTCGTGAGTGACGCCGACGACGAAGTCCTTTGCCGACTTGCCGTTGGCAGTGATCTGGGAGTCCGACCACATGTTTTCCTTATTGAAGCCGAGGAAGCAACCTGCCTTATCGAGGCTCTTGGCATGGTCGCTCATCCAGAGGTAGTCCCGGTAGGTGAGCTCGATGTAGCGGTTGGCCTTATAACCCCGGTAGGGCTTGGTAGTTCGACTCCCAAAGACTGCGACCATACGCTTGGAGAGGGTGGAGAAACCCTCGTTGATGCTGTTACCGATGCCGGTGCCCAGCCCGTCAAGGAGGACGAAGAAAAACATCCCGAAGAAGACCCCCAGTGACGTGACGAGGGTGCGGCGGCGGTTGCGTCTCAGCGAGTAGAAGACCTCGCTCCAGAGCTCTGTGGAGAATAGCTTACTCATACACTTACTTATCTCTCATGGCGATGACGGCAGGGACATGGATGGCGTGGCGTGCCGGACGGATGCCGGCGATGATGCCGACGAGCACCAGTACGATCAGCGCTCCGATGGCGATGCTGAGGTTGACACTCGGGTCGCTGACGATGTGGTAGTAGGCCGCCTCGGCACCATTTTCATTATTTATCTCCTGGATCGCCCAGCTATCGTGCTCGGCAGAGTAGCCGATGAGCCGGACGATGCCGGCGCCGAGGAGCAGCCCGACGAGACCGGAGACGACGGAGAGGGCGACGCTCTCGCCGAGGATCATCTTGAGTATGTCTCTCGGTCGGGCGCCGAGGGCCTTGCGGATGCCGATCTCCCGCATCCGCTCCCGCACGGTGACGGTCATGATGGTGGAGACGCCGATGGAGCCGACGGCGAGGCTGCCGAGCCCCATGATCCAGAGGAGCATGTCGAGACCATTGAAGGCCTTGTCCATTGAGTTTTTCACATCCGTGGAGCTGTGGAGTCGGAAGACGTAGGCATCGTTGGGGTCAAACTTCAGCATACTCGACAGCTCGCCCTTAAGTCGCTCCTCGAAGCTCTTCATCTCTTCTGCCTTGGACCCTTTTGGGTAAAGCTTGAGGTTGCTCACCTCGATCATCTGATTGGGGTAGAGACCCTGGTAGGTGGTGAGCGGTATCTCAGTCACGGCGAAGAAGGGATTGACATCCTCCGTCACGCCGATGATGCGGTAGCTGACTCCGCCGGCGATGATCACCTGCCCGATCGGGTCGGTGCCGGCCTCGAAGAGCTTGGAGATAGTACTCTTGCAGAGCAGCGCCACCCGCTCCCCCGTAGCCAGTTCGCGGGGGGAGAATGTGCGACCCTGTATCACGCGGAGGGTGCGGAATCGCTCACTCAGTGGCGTGGCTGTATCCAGTTGGGTGCTGGCGGAGCCGAAGTCGGTGGTGAAGGTGAGGAAGGAGAAGCTCGGGGCCGGATCGATGCCGTAGAGATCATCGGCAAAGGTGCTCCTCAGGCGATCGATCTGCTCGGCGGTCAGCCGGGGCTTCCGTCCCTTCTGGTACCCCGCATAGGGCAGGTCGGTCTCCTGGAGGGTGACCTTCGTCCCGAAGTGGCTCATCCCCATATCCTCAGACATGCGGGTGGCACCATTGCGGATGCCGGTCCCGATGCCCAGCAGCACGACAAGGATGATGATCCCCCATGCGATGGTGAAGGAGGTGAGGAAGGTGCGGAGCTTGCTCGTCCGCATAGAGGCGAGGATCTCGGCAAATAGCTCTTTCATGGCTCGTCGGTGATGAGGCCGTCCTTGATGTGAATGATCCTGTCGGTCAGCTCTGCCACCTCCTTGGCGTGGGTGACGATGAGCTCGGTCATGTGGTCCTCCTCATTGATCTCCCTGAGGAGCCGCATCACGTCATCGGCCGTGGTGCTGTCGAGTGCGCCGGTCGGCTCATCGGCGAGGAGAAGGCGGGGGCGGGTGATGAGGGCTCGGGCGATGGAGACGCGCTGCTTCTGTCCGCCGGACATCTCATTAGGCAGGTGATCCCTCCAGGGGAGCAGTCCCACGCGGTCGAGATACTCCTCGGCGAGCTTCATCCGCTTGCGGGTACTGACGCCCTGGTAGTAGAGCGGCAGGGCGACATTCTCCAGCGCGGTCTTGAAGGAGATGAGGTTGAAGGACTGGAAGACAAATCCGATCTTATGTCCCCGAAGCTCCGCTGCTTCGTTCTCCCCCGGACGGGTGATCAGCTGCCCATCCAGGTAGTATGAGCCGGCGTCGTAGGTGTCGAGGATGCCGAGGACATTGAGTAGGGTACTCTTGCCGGAGCCACTCGCTCCCATCAGAGACACCATCTCTCCCTCCTCGACCCGGAGGGAGACGCCCTTGAGGACGTGGAGCGGCTGAGCTCCCGGATATGTCTTGTGCAGCTCCCGGACGTCGACTACCGGGGTGCGCTCTCTGCTGTCTGTCTCCATTGCGTTACTTACTTTGATTGGTTGACGAAGCAAAGATATGTATAATCTCGGTACCTTACAAATTTATAGTAGCTATTCTTGAGGGAAAATTGAGTTTTCTTTCATCTTCCCTCCACGAAGTCCGATATAGAGCGGGGACGCACTTCTATCTGAAGTGCGTCCCCGCTTTGCGTTTACGGGTAGGCTACTCGGCCGCGATCAGCGGTTCCACCTCGCCGAAAGCGAGTCCCTCTCGATCCTCCTCGGCATAGATCTCCAGCGGGTAGTCCGGCAGCTCTGAGGAGGCTTCGTTGAGCATCTCCTGGAAGGCTGGGATATTCCGCGTGTAGATGCACCAGAGGCAGCGATCCTCGCCCACCACCTCGTAGGCGAGCAGGGCAAGCTTATCCCGCTCGAGAGCTTCGTCGATCACCCGCTCGCGGAAGCCCTTCATCGCATCGGCGGTCTCAGGATCGGGGAGCCCCTTCTCGTCCCCATCGTAGGGCCAGGTGATATCGACCCGATAGGGATACTTGCCGGTGGACAGCTCCTCACGCAGGTGGGTGCGTATGTGGAGGAAGCGCATCACCGAGGGATCATACTCGCCGTCCACGGGGACGGTACACATTTCCGGACTTAGCTTAGACATAAGAGATTACTGATGAGGAGCCTTAGGGATCGGCAGTGGATCCTCGCCGGCATCCATGGTGGAGATAAAGGCCTTCGGGTCCAAGGCTCTGACTTCGCTACGTATGCGGCGGAGTGTCTTCCGCTCAGCGACGATGAAGAGCACCTCGCGCTCCACGCTCTCGTACATGCCCCGGCCGTGGAGGATCGATCCCCGTACGCCGAGGGCAGATAGACACTGACGGATAGGCTCCACCTGAGAGGAGACGATGAAGACCGCCTTCTTGGGGTTCTCAGGCGAGAGAAACTCGACCACCCGACCGTATATAAATATGGTGAGCCACGAGTAGAGCGGCACCTTGATGTCCCCGAAGACCAGCAGTCCGAAGATGACCACGATCGAGTCGATGATGATGATGCAGGTGCCGAGCTTGATATTGCGTCCCTTCGAGATGATCCGCCCCAGCACATCCGTCCCGGCGCTCGTGCTCTCGGCGCGGAAGACGAAGTAGACCCCCACGCCGAGGATCGCCCCACCGTAGCAGGAGGCGAGGATCATATCGTCGATGATCGGCTTGTGGTCGAGGAAGAGGGTGATCCCGTCGGTGAAGAGCGAGATGAGGATAAAGGTGAGCACCGTCTTTGGTCCCGACTTCAGCCCCAGCTTATGCATCGCGAGGAGGAGAAGGGGGACGTTGAAGAAGAGAGCTGTCGTCCCGATCGGCAGACCGTCGGGAGCAAATGCAAATACCCCCCTCGTCAGCTCATGGAGGGCTATGGTGATACCATAGACCCCACCGGGGATGATGTCGTTGGGGGCGATGAAGCCACCATACGCCAGCGCCTCGAGGAAGGAGCCGATGACGATCAGGAGGATGTCCTTTGCCAGAGGTCCGGCTCGGTGAGTCGTTGTCTCAGCGGAGGGGACAGCAGGGTCAGTCATTGTAGGGATTGTATCAAGTAATCGTGGTTGATTCTGATGCGAAGTTAGCCATTTTCCCTCTCACCGCCACCAGCCCGCCCACCGCCTCGATTCCTTCACTATAATGAGATGTCGGCGTAATTCCATTGTGACACTATACTTCTAAGTTTGCAAATAAATTTACAAACGATGAACATTTATTGAGATGGTCGAGAAATCATTATGCAGACATGTAGCTCTATGTGCTGTAGGGCTCTGCCTTGCTCTCCTCTTTCCAGTCCTGGTCTTTGCACAAGAGACCTATGTCACTGGGACAGTCTATGACGAGAATGACGAGCCCATGATGGGTGTGACAGTAGCCAATCGAGAGATGAGTACAGGCACAGCCACCAATATGGAGGGAAAGTACCGCGTAAGGGCCTCCAAAGGTCAGGTGCTCACCTTCTCCTTTGTGGGTTATCAGACCCAGAGGATCACGTGGAGTGGGACTACTCCGCTCGATGTCCACATGAGAGTCAACGCAGAGACCTTGGATGAGGTGGTCGTAACTGCCCTTGGAATCAAGCGTGAGGCTCGATCACTTGGGTACTCGACCGAGAATCTGGATGGTGAGTCGATCACCCACACCATGCCCTCTAACTGGTCTAGTGCACTCTCTGGGAAGGTATCGGGACTGAATATCGTCTCTCCGGGTGGTCCACTCGGCTCTACGAGGGTCTCCCTAAGAGGAGACATCTCTCTCAATGTGGACGGAAATGCCGCTCTGATCGTCGTGGATGGAGTCCCTATGAGCAGCAAGATCTCTAATCCGGGGGTGGCCTATGCAGCGGGAGGCAATTCTGAGCTCTCCGTCGACTACGGAAATGGATTTGCCGACATCAATCCCAGCGATATTGCAGACATCCAGGTGCTTAAGGGGGCGGGAGCCACGGCGCTCTACGGCTCTCGTGCAGCCAATGGAGCGATCATCATCACGACGAAGAACGGTAGCTCCGGCAGCCGTAAGGGGATCGGCGTGTCGATCTCATCGGCCGTCACCTTCGAGGACATCATGCGCTGGCCGGACTATCAGTATGAGTTTGGTCAGGGTCGTCCGACCAATATCGGGAAGAAGGGCACTGAGTATGAGGGCGAGCTCTACTACTCCTATGGAGCCTCCCCGGATGGAAATCCCGGCACCAGTGGGACGAGCAGTGCCTTTGGTGCGCGATTTGATCCCTCTCGGCTCTTCTACCAGTACGATCCGGTCACTCAGACAAGATCGGAGGTCGCTACCCCCTGGGTCGCCTATCCCAATAATCGCAAGGATCTCTTCCGTACCGGTGTCACCTCGACCTGTACCGTCGCTCTCACCAGCAATCACAAGGGTGGATCCCTACGTGGATCGATCACCTACTCTAATAATCGCTGGATCCTTCCCAATACAGGCTATGACCGCTTTACGGTCAGTATCTCTGGTACCCAGAGTATCTCTGACAAGATCCGGATGAACTATAGCACCTCCTATACTAGGAAGGATGTGCACAATACTCCGGGACTGGGGTACAATAGCAACTCCATCTCCTACTTCCTGATCTTCCAGAACCCTAACGTCAATCTCGACTGGCTCCGTCCCATGTGGCGGATCGGGCAGGAGGGATTCAATCAGCTGCAGCCCTACAGCTCCTACATCGGCAATCCCTTCGTGATCCTCCACGAGGCGATCAATCCTGCACTCTCGCAGAGCAATAGGACTACGCTGTCCGTCACCTATGACATCACCCCTGAGCTCTCCCTGATGGCTCGTACGGGAGTCCGTATTGCTGCTGACCATCGAGAGCAGCACCGCCCTATCAGTGACGTGGTGTATAGGGATGGCTTCTTCAAGCAGCAAAATATCCTCGACTATGAGATCAATACCGATATGCTCCTGACCTGGAAGAAAGATCTGACGAAGGAGATCGGAGTTACTGCCTCTCTCGGAGGAAACATGATGGAATCTCGCTACGACGAGCTGTCGGCTGCCACTCATGGGCTGAAGGTCCCTCGTGTATATAATCTGGCCAACGCCCTCTCCACCCCCGAGGTGAAGCCACGGATCAGTAATAAGGCGATCAATAGCCTCTACTTCGTGCTCAATACGAGCTATAAGAATGCGCTCTTCCTTGACATCACCGGACGCAATGACTGGTCCTCCACCCTTCCTGAGGCCAATAGGTCCTACTTCTACCCTTCGGTCAATCTCAGCGCAGTCGTCAATGAGCTGGTCGAGATGCCGAGCGTCATAAGCCTCCTCAAGCTCCGTGGCTCCTGGGCTCAGGTAGGTAATGACACCAGTCCCTACAAGACCTCTCAGTACTACACCACGAGCGAGCTCCCGGGGTCGCTCATCCTCCCCACCACCCTGTACAATCAGGAGTTTCTCCCTGAGATCTCGACCAATTATGAGGTCGGATTTGACTACAGGATGTTTGACGATCGTCTCAGCGTAGACCTCACGTACTACTACAATAGGACCCGCAATCAGATCCTCGATGCACCGATCGATCCCACTACGGGATATACTCGTGCGACGATCAATTCGGGTACGGTGCAGAATATGGGTCTGGAGCTAGAGCTGGGAGCTATCCCAGTGGTGACGCCTGACTTCAAGTGGACGACCAAGGTCACCTGGTCGACCAATCAGAATAAGATCCTCTCCCTCGCAGAGGGCTCTGACGAAAATCAGGTGATCGCCTCCGTGGGAGGGACCTTTCACCTCATCGGTACTGTGGGAGGGTCAGTGACCGATATCTGGGGCTACAAGCTCGTGCGCAATGAAGATGGACATGTGGTGATCGGCAAGAATGGTCTCCCTGAGCGACCCTCAGAGATCGAGAGAGTGGGCAATGCCAGTCCCAAGTGGAGAGCTGGATGGCTCAATCAATTTAGTTACAAGGGTCTCTCCGTCAGCATACTCCTTGATGGACAGTATGGTGGTCTCGCCTACTCTCAGTCTCACCACAAGATGACAGAGCAGGGCAAGCTTGCCCATACGCTCAATGGACGACTCCCAGGGACGGACTTCTATATCCCCAAGGGCGATCCTCGTATCCTCGCTGATCCCAGCCTGACCAATCTCGGTGGTATCTACATGGTGATCCCCGGTGTAGTGCGCAATGGTGACGGCTCCTACTCTCCCAATGAGCAGCTCGTCACTGTGGAGTCTTACTACAAGGACTACTATCGCAGAGCCAATGTGGAGACCAATACCTTCGACACTTCCTTCATCAAGCTGAGAGAGATCTCTGTCGGATACTCTCTACCTAAGAAATGGCTTGACCGTACCTTTATCTCCGGTTGTACGGTCTCTGCCTTTGGGCGAAATCTCCTCTGCTTCACTAAGTACCCGCTCTATGATCCTGAGACGGCAGCTCTCAACTCCAGCTCCATCGTCGTAGGTATCGAGAATGGTGCACTCCCCTCTACCAAGTCTTATGGCCTCAATTTTAGTATTGCATTCTAAGGAGAATACTGACATGATGAAATACCTCAAGCTCACACTCACCGCTCTCATCGCCCTCGGCACGCTAGTTGGATGCCAGGATATGAATGAGATCAATACAGACAGGACGAGGATGCAGACGGCAGATCCGGGCGCATTCATTGATCCGGTCCTCTTCGAGGTCACAAGCTACAATTGGCACCGATTCAATGGCTTCACCTTCCACCTGATGCAGGAAGTGGTCACCACCAATAGCAACATGGGCAAAGGCTGGCTCTACATCTCTGACACCGAAGGGGACGGAGCCTGGACGACCTACTACCGCTGGCTCAATAATATCGACGCCATAGAGAAGGAGGCGATCGAGAGAGAGGCGCCCAACTACCGTGCGGTGGCTCTCACCCTCAAGAGCTGGATCTACTCCCTCCTGGTGGACTCCTTTGGGGACATCCCCATGAGTGAGGCGACGAGTGCCGACGAGCAGATCTATAGACCCAAGTTTGACACTCAGCTCGAGGTCTACAGGCAGATCTTGGCAGATCTGGAGGAGGCAAATAGTCTCTTCGATGAGTCACAGGGTCTCGTCTTCAATAAGAAGGGGGAGCTGCTTTACGGCACCGATGATCGGCTCGTCTCAGGTGTCTCGCCCGGGATTGTGAAGTGGCGAAAGTTTGCCAATTCGCTCCGCCTCCGCGTCCTCCTGAGATCACTCAGCGTGGACGCCCTTGGGGGAGCAGATACGATCAGAGAGATGCTGGCCAATCCGGAGAAGTACCCGATCTTCGAGTCCAATGAGGATGAGGCGAAGCTCTACATCACCGGTGCCGCTCCCTACGTCGCTCCAATGGTCCGCCCGCAGGACTTCACCTCCTACAAGGCTCTATCCGAGTTCTTCATCGACAATCTGATGGAGTGGAGTGATCCCAGACTGCCCGTCTTTGCTCGTACGGTCAAGGTGGATGGCAAGGATACCTACCGAGGAATGCAGAGTGGATACTCGGTCGTGCCGAGTGGACCCGCCTCACTGCCCAGTCAGGATATCGTCAAGGCTCCACTCCATCTAATGCTCATAACCTACTCTGAGGTGGAGTTTATCCTCGCCGAGCTGATGCAGCGAGGTGTCGTCTCCGGCGATGCACAGGTTCACTATGAGAGAGGCGTAGAGGCGTCAGCACGCTTCTGGGGAGTGAGTCTACAGGAGGGCTACTTCGACAATCCCTCGACCGCCTATGACGGGTCCCTCGAGAGGATTATGCTACAGAAGTTCTACGCCCTCTTCTTCTGTGATTATCAGCAGTGGTTTGAGTACAATAGGACCGGACTGCCGGAGCTACCCTTTGGGCCGGGAGTGCCTACCGGCAATACGATGCCCAAGCGCTTTAAGTACCCCGCAATCCTACAGCGAACAAATAAAGATAACTACCAGGAGGCTCTCTCTAGTATGAGAGAGGATACTCCGTACACCAAACTAATATGGCAGAAATGAATAGACGTGTGATCTCGGCAGTAGCCCCGGCGGTACTGCTTGTGCTTGCGTCCGGCTATCAGCTGGATGCTCAGGTCCGACAGGAGATGGCTCAGGGCTATGTCTTCGAGGATCAGAATGGTAACGGACAGCGTGATGCGGGAGAGCCAGGCCTCTCCGGGGTCGGTGTCTCCAATGGCCGCGAGGTGGTCCTGACCGATCAGGAGGGCAGGTATCTGCTGCCGGTGGAGTGTAGCGGCTCGACCCTCTTCGTCATCAAGCCCTCCGGCTATCAGTCCCCTCTGAGCAAGGACTATACCCCGCTCTTCTACTACAGCTACAAGCCTCTTGGCTCACCCGAGGGGCTGAAGTACAAGGCCTTTGAGCCTACCGGTCCACTCCCGAAGGAGGTCAATTTCCCCCTCCGCAAGACTGACGAACCGCGCAAGTACTCTGTGATGGTCTTCGGTGACCCTCAGCCTCACTCAGAGACGGACGTCTCCTACTTTGGCGGTAAGGTGATCGCTGATGTACAGAGGCGTATCCCGGAGGACGCGATCTTCGGCATCTCTCTCGGCGACCTTGCATGGGACTATCTCGATCTCGAGCCGCTCTACATGCGCGAGGTGGCCAAGCTCCAGCTCCCCTGGCACAATGTCCTCGGCAATCACGATATGAATGTCGACCGCTTCATCCTCGATGATAAGGACTCGGATGAGACCTTTGAGTACTACTACGGCCCTGCCACCTATGCCTTCAATTACGGGGACGTGCACTATGTGATCATGGATGACGTCCTCTTCCCCGACCCGGGAGGTCGGACGAAGTACTGGGGAGGCTATCGCAAGGATCAGCTCGACTTCCTTGAGAGTGATCTCAAGCATGTCCGCCCGGATCAGCTCATCGTCCTCTCGCAGCATATCCATCTGGATGATGCGGGAGGGACGGATGATCACTTCCGCAGGTCGGACCGGGAGCGGCTCTTCAGGATCCTCTCACGCTTTGATCACGTCCTGGTCTTCTCAGCCCACACCCATGTCCAGCAGCTGATCGAGTACGGGCCTGAGGATGGCTGGAGGGGCAAAAATCCGCTCCTCGAGATCAATATTGGGACTACCTGTGGAGACTGGTTCTCCGGCAAGATCGGTGCTGACGGCTTCCCCGACGCAACGATGCGCGACGGCACCCCGCAGGGCTTCGGGATCCTCCGTGTGGACGGCAATCGGTATGCGCTCGACTACAGGGTGGTCGGTATGCCGGATGACTATCAGATACGTGTCACTGCGCCCAATGTGGTCGCAGCCGGCAAGGGGACCTCTGCCAGAGTACTCGCCAATATCTTTATGTGCCAGGAGGGGGACAAGGTCGAGTACCGCATCGGACAGGGCGAGTGGCGTCCGATGAGCTATGCTCCAGGCACTCCTGATCCACACTATCTGAACCTCCTCAACGAGTGGGACTACTCGGATGAGCTACTCCCGGGACGACGTCCCTCCAATGCAGTCCCCTCGACCCATATCTGGTCCGGAAGGATCGACTCCAAGCTCACACCGGGCACCTACACCATCGAGGTGAGAGCGACTGATCGCTTTGGCCGACAGCATCACGGTACTACGCGGATGAGAGTGGAGTAAGCGCCCCCCTCTTCTCGCATAAAAAGGTCCTGCGTCCCCGACATGGAGGTGCAGGATCTTTTTTTGCACTATAGCGTAGAAAAACCGCACGGATACCATCCGAAAGTTTTCTCTCTCCCAGATAAAGTTCGTGTCACCATAGTAAGCGTCACGACGTGCCGATTACAACCATATCCCGCTGGATCAGTGCCTTTGGGATCAGAACCCCAAAACAAATCAGAGAGCAGGTTATGAGTAAGAATATCAGCGACATCGAGCGTAAGCTTATCGAGAAAGAGCGTGAGTGTGAGGAGCTTAAGGTAAGACTTCGAGAGGCACAAATTGAGTGCGAGATCAAAAAAGCGTCCTTGGACTACTGTCCTCCAAGTATCACATTGATCCAATAAAAAGATCGATTTAGACTAGTGGGCGAGATGAAAGAGAAGAGCATCGGAGGTCGTGCAATCGGTGTAAGTCAGTGCTGCAAAAACCCTGAGTCAGCAGAAAAGGCTACTACAATAGAGTGAGGGCTAAGACTGCTCGTCTCGCCACCGAGGAGGGCTACGAGGAGTCCACCAAGGCGAGCGCAGTACTCTACTTTTGCCGTCGACAGCGAGAGAAGTTGCCGAGGGCGAGCGTAGCCGTACTCCACAAGCTGTCCAATGAATACTTCCGTGACATCTTCACTGTGGGTCGAGACTGGCTGTACAAGCTCCTGGATGCCAATAATATGCTCTTGAGAGAGACCAAGAAGAAGCGCCCTCCTCGGATGACAAGAGGGGTGGTCAATCATGGCTTTGAGGATCACCTCAAAACTATTACCGGTAATAGTGATCTCTAATACCGGTAATAGTGATCACTAATATCGGTATTAGAAATACGCCAGAGAGATGGCGCTCCTCGTCGCTGATCCTCAGGCGTATACAAGAGGTGGATAAAAAGGGGCGCTTGGTCGCTCTCCCGCCTGCTGTCAGTGACAAAACCGAGACCTCTAGGGGTGACGCATTTGAGCCGTGCAGAAGCTATTCAACTCATAGTGAAGAGTGGAAGACGATGCACCCCGACAGGGGTGCCCGCTTTTTAGCCACGTGGTCGAGGGGCGTAGCCCCGATGACCCGTGGACCGGGCATCGCAAGCAATCCCTCGACCCCGCCAGGGTGTCGCACTGATTGCCTGATTGGTAAGTGCGACACCCTAGCGGGGTCGGAGATCATTCCCGAGGTGGTCTTTCCCGGGGTCTTCGGCACTTCGTGCCTCGACACCCGGTCTAAAAAGCGATGATCCCTCCGGGGCTTCGCCCCTGCGGGATCGGCAGGCGATAGCAACAGGGCGGGGTTCGGTCAGCGAGATTGTATAGCGACAGAGGTTATCACTTCTCTTATTGATAAGCTCAAATGCGTCACCCCTGAACTGAGACCTCTTTTTTTTCCCCCCCCCCTTGGGGTGTCTGCCGATTTCCTTACTATTGCAGTCGAAAACTAACAACATAACATCTGATCATGAGTAAGCTCTCACTATTTCTCCTGACGCTGGTGATGGCACTGTCGCTCACCGGCAGAGCCGCTGCGGCAAGCGACGGCGGGTCGAGGCTCGGGAAGGTTCGCTTCGCCGCCTCGGCAGACATCTGTAATAGCTTGTTCCATCGAGTCTACGGTCCCGATGGTGAGCAGATCGACATGAGTAGCTATGCGACCGGTTCGCTCACAGCGGGGGTGTCGCTCCTTGACCGCAGGCTATACGTCGGTCTCGGCTTCACGAAGCTGGACAACGATCCTATCCGACCAGCTCTGCAGACGACATGGAACGTCCTGCCCTCGAGGTTTACCCCCTTTGTGGATCTCAAGGTAAGCCCGACAGCCGCTTCGCTCGGCGGTGGTGTGAAGTACCGCTTCTTCGATCGGCTGGGACTCTTCGTCATGGCGGAGGGACTGCTATGCCAGAGCAGGATCAGTCCGGGGCTGGCACTGGGACTGAGCTACGGCTTTTAGTCCACTCGGGGTGAGGGAAAAGCGGTACCTTTGCCCCGTAAATGAAGAACAAAGATCCTGAAGAAACGACAGCCAAGACTGTCGACCTGAGTATGCTGCGGGGCCTCTACGGGAAGCATCCCGCTCTGCAGACGATAGTCCGCTCCCTCGCCCAGGAGCGGAAGAGTCCCGCTCGACTCTTCCTCTCCGGTCTTGCCGGCTCTGCACCGGCACTCCTCTTTGCCGAGCTGGCGGATCGGCTGACGCAGGTGCCGACCTTCCTCCTCGTCTGTGACGATGAGGAGAGTGCGGGCTACCTGCAGAGTGACCTGGTCGCCCTGATGGGGGGCGAGGAGCAGGTCTTCTTCCTCCCCTCGCTCTATAGGCGCGGGATCCGCTACGGACAGCCCGATGCGGCCAATGAGGTGCTGCGGAGCGAGATCGCCGATCGGCTGAGGGGTGGCGGGGTGCCACCACGGATCATCGTCACCTATGCGGCGGCGCTGCCGGAGGGCTTTGCCGACCAGGCGGAGTATGAGGCGGGGCATATCGACATTGCGCTCGGGGAGGAGTATGAGCGGAAGTCTCTCCGCGAGCGACTCTGGTCGCTCGGCTTCGAGGAGACGGACTATGTCTACATGCCGGGACAATTTGCCGTCCGCGGCAGTCTGATCGACATCTACTCCTACGCGCAGGATCTGCCGGTGCGGATCGACTTCATCGGCGACGAGGTGGAGACGATCAGCTTCTTTGATCCCGAGAGCCAGCTCTCCGGTGAGACGATGGAGCGGGTGCGGATCCTGGCACCGGTAGATAGCAAGAGTAAGAGCAAGGGTACCTCGCTCCTCGAGCTGCTGCCGGCGGAGGCGGTGGTCTACCTGCCGAGTCACTCCTTCTTCCCCTCCACCCTCCGCACGGTCTACGAGATGCCCCCGGTCCACCCGGAGGACAATATCTTCCACACCCTCGAGGAGATGCAGGCGCGGCTGATCGAGCCGGAGACGGTGATGGCGCAGCTGGAGCACTTCTCGCTCCTCACCGGGGGCGTCGACCTGAGGGAGCAGTCGCAGTGGCGGGAGATCGCCTTCCGCGAGCAGCCGGAGCCCCTCTTTCATAAGAAAATGGATCTCCTCGCCGAGACGCTCTCCGACTACCAGCATCAGTCCTTTGCGACGATGATCATGAGCGACCAGGAGAGTCAGCTGGGGCGACTCCACAGACTCCTCGCCGAGCGGGAGCAGCCGGTCCACTTCGTCCCACTGCGGCCGACGCTGCACGGGGGCTTCATCGACCACGAGATCAAGCTCTGCCTGCTGACGGACCACTCGATCTTCGAGCGGTACCACGGCTATAGGCTCAAGAGTGACCGCATCCGTAAGCGGAGCTCGGCGCTGACGCTGCAGGACATCCGGGGATTTGAGTACGGGGACTACGTCGTCCACTCCGACTACGGCGTGGCACAGTTTGGCGGGCTCTGTCAGATCGAGCAAAATGGGGAGGAAAGGGAGGCGGTGCGGCTCAACTTTAAGGGCGGCGACAGCCTCTACGTCAGCATCAACGCCCTCAGCCGCATCTCCAAGTACAAGAGCAAGGACGTGGAGGAGGCACCGCAGCTCAATAAGCTGGGCAGCGGCGCCTGGGATCGGCTGAAGGATAAGACGAAGAAGAAGGTCAAGGAGATTGCCCGCGACCTGATCAAGCTCTACGCCCAGCGGCTGAAGATGAAGGGCTTCGCTTTTAGCCCCGACACCTACCTGCAGCAGGAGCTGGAGGCCTCCTTCATGTACGAGGATACGCCCGATCAGGAGAAGGCGACGGAGGAGGTGAAGGCGGATATGGAGTCGCCCGTGCCGATGGATCGGCTGGTGTGCGGGGATGTCGGATTCGGCAAGACGGAGATCGCCGTGAGGGCGGCATTTAAGGCGTGCGCAGATAGCAAGCAGGTGGCGGTGATGGTGCCGACGACCGTGCTAGCCTACCAGCACTACCACACCTTTAAGAAAAGGCTCAAGGACTTCCCCGTGCGGGTCGATTACCTCAATGCAGCACGGCAGGGAAAGGAGCGGACGCAGCTGCTGAAGGATCTCGCGGAGGGGAAGATTGACATACTGATCGGCACTCACTCGCTGGCAGGGAAGGGGGTGAAATTTAAGGACCTCGGGCTGCTGATCATCGATGAGGAGCAGAAGTTTGGCGTCGCGGTGAAGGAGAAGATCCGGAAGATGCGCGCCGAGGTGGACACGCTAACGATGACCGCCACGCCGATCCCGAGGACGCTCCAATTCTCTCTCATGGGCGCCCGCGACCTCTCCAATATCCTCACTCCGCCGCCCAATCGTCACCCCGTGCGGACCGACCACACCACCTACAGCCCGGAGGTGCTCGCTGATGCGATCAATGCTGAGCTGGCGCGTGATGGGCAGGTCTTTGTGATCAATAACCGGATCCGAACCATGGAGAGCGTGGAGGAGGATATCCGCAAGGCGGTGCCGGGCGTCCGCATAGGTGTCGGCCACGGTCAGATGCCGCCTAAGGAGCTGGAGAAGGTGCTGACCGGCTTTGTCAATCAGGAGTACGACGTACTCCTCGCCACCTCTGTGGTGGAGAATGGGATCGATGTGCCCAATGCCAATACCATCATCGTCAATGAGGCGCAGCGCTTCGGTCTCAGCGACCTCCACCAGCTCCGCGGTCGGGTGGGGCGCGGGGATCGGCAGGCGTACTGCATCCTCCTGACGCCCCCGGCGGATGCGCTGACCGATACAGCGAAGCGTCGGCTCGAGAGCATCGTCTCCTTTGCCGAGCTGGGGAGCGGCATCCAGATCGCGATGCAGGACCTCGACATACGGGGCGCGGGAAACCTCCTCGGCTCGGAGCAGTCCGGCTTCATCGCCGACCTCGGGTACGAGACCTACAAGCAGGTGCTGGAGGAGGCGGTCAGGGAGCTTAAGGATGAGGAGTTTGCCGATCTCTTTCCGACAGAGGAGGAGCCTGTGGAGCAGGCAGAGAGCCCTTCTCCCTCCGACAAGAAGGGTCACCGCAGGTCCTATGTCACCGACACCTCGATCGACACCGACGTGGCAGCCTACTTCCCTCAGACTTATGTCCCCGGGGACGAGGAGCGGATGCGGCTCTATCGCGAGCTGGACGGCATCCAGCGGAAGAGGGATCTCCTCGACTTCTACGACCGTATGGTGGACCGCTTTGGTCCGATGCCGCGTGAGGGGGAGGAGCTGCTCCATGTGGTGGAGCTCCGTCTCTTAGCCCAGCGGTGCGGTGTGGAGAGGGTGCTGCTGAAGCGCGGACTGCTCAAGCTGACCCTCGTCCGCGACCTCCACAGCCCCTACTACAGGAGCCCGATCTTCTCCCACATCCTCCAGGCAGCGGCTCAGTGGGGCGAGGATCTGCGATTTAAGGAGGAGAAGGGCGACCGCAGTATCTCCGTCCGGGGCGTGGAGACGCTCAGGCAGGCGACGACGATCCTCGAGCGTCTCTCCGGACTCACAGCTTAGTACAGTCATGAAAACCATTCTCTTCGTCGGACTGGGCAGCATGCTGGGCGGTATCCTCCGCTACGGCATCGGGCTACTCCCTCTGCCTACAGTCTTACAAGGCTTCCCGCTCTGGACGCTTGTGATCAACCTCCTCGGCTGCTTCCTCATAGGGCTACTGACCGCCTATGCGGAGACCACTTCGCTTGATGCGGCGATCGCCCGAGGGCTCACCGTGGGGCTCTGTGGCGGCTTTACCACTTTCTCCACCTTCTCTAAGGAGTGCCTGATGCTCAAGGAGTGCGGCGCTTATAGCCTGATGGCGCTCTACATCCTCCTCAGCGTCGCTCTCGGTATCGCTGCCGTCTACGCCGGTCGAGGGGTGATCAAATAAAAAAAGGAGAGACGCACCACCTTCGCCGGATGGTGCGTCTCTCCTTTTGTATAACAGCAGCTGACTCTATCAGAAGAGGACAGCGGCCTGGATGACGAAGCTATTCGTCTTCGCATTGAAGACATCCTTCGTCGTCTGATTGAGGCTCGTAAACTTGTAGTCGTCCGACAGCGTAGCGTTGTAGAGCGCAGAGATCTGCAGCATCTTCAGCACCCGCACGCCGAGACCGACATTGACTCCGACGGACGCTTTCTTCGCCTCAGTCTCCCGCAGGTTATTTAGGTTTGTCAGGTCCTCGAGGTTGTTGTTGAGCATAAAATTGAATTGCGGTCCTGCGATCACCATCACGTCCGCACCGGGCAGGCTGACCAGGTCAAACTTCGCATTCACCGGTACGACGAAGTAATTGGTCTTCAGGATGTCCTTTACCTCAGTCTTCTCCATCGAGGTGATGCCGACATTCTTCTGAGAGAAGAGCAGTGAGGCATCGAGGGAGAAGCGGAGGGGCAGCTTCATCTCGACCGTCGGACCGACATGGAAGCCGGTGTAGTAGTCGGACTTGAACTGATCTGCTGTGGTGGGGAACTTGGAGAAGTCGGCCCCGGCGCGGACTCCCCAGTGGAACTGTGCCTCAGCGCTACCGAAGGCGGTCATGCCGAGGAGGACTCCTATGCAGAGGATCAGCGTGTGCTTGATATTGCTCATGATGATTTCCTTATTCTTATAAATAGATTATACGTATCCCTTGCCCTCGTGGTGGATCAGCTCGAGGAACTCTGACCGGGTGCTCTGCCGCTCAAAAGCGCCGCAGAAGTCGCTCGTCGTCGTGATCGCATTCTGCTTCTGCACCCCCCGCATCTGCATACAGAGGTGCCGCGCCTCGATCACCACCATCACGCCGAGTGGATGGAGCGCCTCCTCGATGCAGTCCTTGATCTGCCTCGTGAGCCGCTCCTGTACCTGCAGCCGGCGAGAGAAGATGTCCACAATCCGGGCCAGCTTACTGAGTCCGGTGATGTGACCATTGGGTATGTAGGCGATGTGTACTTTGCCGAAGAAGGGGAGCATGTGATGCTCGCAGAGGGAGTAAAACTCGATGTCCTTCACGATCACCATCTGGCTGTAGTCGTCCTCAAAGGTGGCAGCACGGAGCACCGCCTTGGGATCCTGATGGTAGCCTCGGGTGAGTGCCTGGAGCGCCTTGGCGACGCGTACCGGCGTCTCCTGGAGGCCATCGCGGTCGGCGTCCTCGCCCAGCTCGGTGAGGATCTGATGGGAGAGCTCAGCCAGTCGGTCGGTTCGCTCCTCCAATTCCTGCGGATCAATCTCCTCGGTGAAGTAGGGGTTGTCGTGACGTGAGGTCATAGTGATGGGATGAGTCAGTCGTTAGAGAGGTACTTTGATCTTGGACGGCACCACATACATCTCTCGGGCAAAGGCGGGGAAGCGCCCCTTGAGCCGAGCGATGAAGTCTCTTGCCTCCTCGCGAGTGACGAAACTTCCGGTGCGGACGCTCCAGAAGGGGGCTTTGTAGAGCACATCGGTCTCGATCTCCGGGTAGGCGTCCTTGAGCTGTCGCGCCCGGTAGGAGGCGGTTCTGCGGGCATTGGTGTCGTTGCTGCTGAATACCTGGATCCTGTAGCCGCTCCGGTAGGTGTAGCCTGCCTGGAGGTCGTCCTTGGTGATCAGAGAGGGGCGATTGTGCACCAGCGCCGCAATATCGGGCGACTGCGTGACGAAGACCGTCCCCTCGCCTTCCTTGATGAGCGCAAGCTCGTCGAAGATATTGCGAACCGTGAGCGAGTCGGTCACCGACTCCTGCGCACGGAGGGATGAGACGGTCATCAGGAGGGTGATGATCGTCAGCCCTATGGTATGATACAATCTTAGTCTCATAGTGGATACAAAGGTAGTAATTCTTTGACACTATACGCTCCGCCCTCTCCGGCGGAAGAAGTCTCGGGTCACCTGCTCGTCCTGGAGCAGCTGCGCCCTCAGCTCCTCAAGGCTGTCGAAGCGCTTGTCGCCCCTGAGGTAGAGGAGGAAAGATATCTCCACGCGATCCCCGTAGAGATCCCCGCTAAAGTCGAGGAGAAAGGCTTCGATCCTGTAGTCTCTGTCGTCGGCGCTGATCGTCGGCGCAGTGCCGTAGTAGGCCATCGCCGGGTAGGTGACCCCGTCCAGGAGCACCTCAGCCGCCAGCACTGCGTCCCTCGGGATCAGCGGTGCCGCCCCCTCGGGGACGATATTCGCTGTGGGAAATCCCATCTGTCGCCCGATCTGCCGTCCCTCGGCGACGTAGCCGCAGAGGCTGTAAGGGTGACCGAGTAGTGCCTCCGCTTCGGGGATACGTCCCTCAGTGAGGAGTGCCCGTATGTGGCTGCTGCTTATCTCGACGCCACCCGGACTTACCGGTGCTACGCGCTCAACCGGCACGCCAAGCGCTGCCATCTTTTTGTCAAAGAGGTCAAAGGGGATCCCCGACGTGTCACTACCAAACCTGCTGTCGTACCCCAGCACCATCCGTCTCAATCCGATCTCCCGAAGTGCCCCGATGAAGTCGCTCATGGATAGAGCCGCCAGCTCTTGGGTAAAGGGCAGGAGCAGGATCGCATCCGCCCCGAGGGGAGCGAGGTAGCGGATCTTCTCCGTCGTGCCGGTGATCAGCGGTGGAGCGCTCCTGCGGAGTACCTCGGAGGGATGTCCGTCGAAGGTGATCACCACGGAGGCTAGTCCCTCCTCTGCAGCCTCGCGGACGGTTCGCTTGATCACCGCGCGGTGTCCCAGGTGGACCCCGTCAAAGGATCCAACCGTGGCAACGAAGGTTCTTCCCTCCAGGACATCGCTCAGCTCACGGAGCGACCGGAAGGTAGGGGTCAGCGTCTGATCCATTGCGAGGGGTCAAGCTTAGTGGTCTCCTTCCAGAGCTGGAAGTGGAGCTTCGTTGCGCCACCCACGTCGGGATCGGAGTATACCTTGCCGAGCGCCTGACCTGTAGTGACCTTGTCGCCCGTCTTGACGAAGACCTCCGTCAGGTTGCTGTAGACGGTGAGGTAGTTACCGTGGCGGATGATGATGCTGTTATTGAAGCCCTCGAGGGTGAAGATACGGGTCACTACGCCGTCGAAGACGGAGAGTGCCCGTGCTCCCGCCACACCCTGCAGGTCGATACCGTTATTATTCAGCTCGACATACTGCATGCCTGCGATCTTCTGCCGACCGAAGCGGGAGACTACTCGACTCGGCCCGGAGATCGGGCTGGGGAGCTTCCCTCGGTTGTCGGCAAAGTTTTTCGACAGCTTGATCTCCTTCTCCGTCATCGCATAGCCGCCCTTAGTGGCAGCGCGACGGCGAGTGGTCTTGCTGCCCTTCTTGGCTTTCTGTGCCTCCAGTTCAGCTTTTCGTCGAGCTTCCTCCACCTCCTTGCGGATCTGCTCCTGGATCTTCCGGTCGAGGGCGGCAGCCTGCTTCTGTTGCTTTTTGATCTGCTGCCGCAGCTCCTTCTCCTTCCCCTTCAGTCGGCTCGCCTCCTGGCGGGCAGCGTCCTGATCCGCCTGCAGTTTCGCTTGCTCGGCGGTCTTGTCATTGAGGAGTTGCTGCTGCTTGTCGCGCGCACGCTCCAGTTCTGCTCGCTGAGTCTCTATCTCTGCACGGAGAGCCTTGAGCTTCTCCGCCTGATTGCGCTGCCACTTGGCATACTGCCCTAAGTACTCCGCCCGGCGCATCCCTTCGGCGAAGTCCTTTGCGCTGAGGACAAACATCAGCATATCCTCCGTCGAGTGGTGGGTCTGGAGGGCGCGGATCGACTTGATGTAGCTCACCTGCTTGCGGTCAAATTGCACCTGTAGCGAGTCCAGCTTCACCTCCAGCTCGTCGATCTGACCATTGAGCGCAGTCACCTCGCTCTGCATCGTCGCTATCGCCTCCTTACGTGCTCGGATCTGCTGGTCGAGGAGAGAGATCCGCTGCAGGGTGTTCTTGGACGAAGAGGTGGTCTCGGTCAGGAGTGCGGAGATCCGCTTGATCTCCTCCTGGATCTTCTTCCGCTGATTCTCCAGCTGTCGTACCACATCCGACTTCTTCGTCGTCTGTGCAGCGCTCTCCGTAAGCGGGGCCAGGGAGAGCGTGAGGAGTAGCAGGATTGAGAGGGGGAACTTGAGGTGCTTCATTTGCCGAGGATTACAGAGAGCAGTCGGATGAGACTGAGTCGGGTATAGTCGTCGGGGAGCGCCTTGTCCGGCTTCATCGACGGCTTGGTGTCGTAGTCAGTTACCGTAAGCGCCAGCGTGGCAGGGTCGCCCATGGAGGGCATACGCAGCTCCACCTTCATCCGCTGAGGGAGAGGACGGTATCCGCTTATGGTGGCAAAGTGGGAGAAGGAGACGGTCACGCCGCCCGCTCTCCGTGGCAGGTCGATCGACATACCGGTGAGATTGAGATCCAGGTCCATAAAGAGTTCGCTCCCGCTATCCCGGTCGGTGAAGCGGTATCCTCCCGGCTCCCGGCTCATCTGCAACTCCTCTAAGCGCGAGGTGCTGACGGATCCGAAGAGGTCAAGGATGCTGATCGGTAGTGGTGGCGTGATATCCAGCGCCTCGTCCACACCGTAGCGGTCCATCTTGTCCAGCAAGATTACCCGATCCGGAAGCAGCGTTACCCGACCTGCCTCGAAGAGTCCCATTGGTCTCGCAGCGATCACCATCGCCTCCCCGGGGTAGATCGACATACGATAGCCACTGGAGAGATCGCCCTTGTCTCCCGCTGAGACGGAGAGCATACCGCGCACATCGGCGAGCGGGTAGGAGGGAAGTGCGGCATAGCCTCGGATCACTTCGCTCTTGGAGAGAGTCCCAATGGCCCCCGAGCGACTGACGGTGCTTCTCCGCGAGCCGCAAGAGGTGGCAACGAGTAGAAGCAGTCCCAGCAGGGGAAGTAGAGTGAGGGGCGCAGTTCGGTTTATGGTCTGTCTCATGGTGCTTTTCCTTGATCTAAGTGACTAATCTACGCCGAGTCAGTCTGTCGCAGGCTCAGCTTTTTTCTTCTTCATCTCTGTGATGGCCTCCACCTTTTGTGCCACCCTCTTCGTGTCGCCCCCGCTCTCCAGACAGTGACGCCACGCCTCGATCGCCTCGTCATACCGATCCTCTGCAGTCAGGATCTCGGCGAGGTGCTCGTAGAGCGTCGGGTCGGGTATCTCCGTTGCCTCGATTGCCTTCTTTATATAGATCAGGGCGAGCATCGACGAGCCCTTGCGGTAGAGCACCCAGGCGTAGGTATCGAGGTAGGTCCCGTTGTCCGGCTCCAGCTTTATTGCCTGTCGGGCAAGCTTCTCCGCCTTGTCGAGGTCGGCCGGAGTGCCGGACTTCTCCGTGAGGAAGTAGGCGTAGTTATTGTACGCCGGGGGCAGTGGCTGGCTCACCGCTGCCTCGTAGTAGGGTCTCGCTGCATCGAAGTTTCCCCCGCCACTCAGGTCATCTGCCCGCAGGAGTGCCAGCTGAGGGTAAAACCGATCCTCCATCGAGACCACCGTGAGGGCATCGTCCAGCTGTCTGCGATAGCCGGTCGTGTCACCCGCATTCACCGCCAGGAGGGCAAGGTAAAGGCGGAAGACTCCCTCCTCCGGCAGTGCCTCGTGACCCGCCTCGGCATAGTGGCGAAGATTGGTCGTGTCCTCGGCAGCCGCATAGCGGTCGGTGAAGTAGACGTACGGCGACACCAGCTCCACGCGATCATTCACCAGCCTGTCCAGTATCCCCTCCGCTGCGACCGTATCGCCCAGCAGCAGATAGTCCTGCGAGAGTCCGAGCCGAAGCTGCGGGGTCTGGGGGAAGAGCTTGGCGATCTCAGCCCGCACCTTCACCACCTCTCGCCGCGCCTCAGTGGCACTCGGTGACTCCTTATATAAGGTCTGGATCAGCGACTCCACCTGCTCCGGGTCGATCCCCTCACTCCGAGACTGACGGAGGATGTACTTCGCCCCCTCGCGATACCGCTCCCGCCGAGCGAGGTAGGTCACCTCGGCCACCCGCAGTGCGTCGCTGTCGTCGCCTTGCTTTCGCAGCTGCTCCAGAGCCTTACCGGCACGGTCGTAGTCGCCTGCCGAGAGATAGAGGTAGAAGAGTACCGTCTGCGTCGTCGGTTCGCCCGAGTGGGTCTTGCCGTACTCCTCCAGTAGCTCCATCGCCTTATCCTGCTGTCCCGCCTGCATATAGAGCCCCGCGAGTCCCGATACCTGCCGCGGGTCATCGCGGCTCAGTTCGACGATCTTCTTCCCCACCTCGATTGCCTTATCCCACTTCTCCTCCGATCGGTAGGCCTGCTGCAGGAGGATGAGGAGGAAGTGGTCATCCGGCACCCTCGCCAGCAGCTCCGTGATCACCTCCTCGGCGGTGGCAAAGTCCTGATTGGCAAGCGCCATCCGGGCGAGAGGCTCGCCGATCAGATGATCTCCGTGCGAAGCGCGATAGGCACGCATGAGATAGGCCTGAGCCTGCTCCGGCTGACCCAGCTGGCTGAGGACGAAGCCGATGTCTGAGAGCGCGGACGCCTGAGTCGAGTCGGCCAGGTTGGCGAGCCAGAGATGGGAGAGGTAGGGTGAGAGCTCGCTCTCCGCATCGAGGGGCTCCAGGCAGAGCGCCCGACGGTAGAAGTCGCTGTAGAGCAGCTCCGGACTGTCGTCCCTCGGGGTCTGTGCCGCGAGGGGAGAGCAGAGCGCCAGCACTGCCGTCAGGTGTAGGATGGGTAATATCTTCTTGTACAAAGCCGTCACGATCTTATGCCTATAATATCGGCAGGTAAAGGTACCAAAAATGCCCCTCGAAGTGCAAGTGACTACCGCACTCCCGGCCTCCGCAGGAGCAATAGACTCGGCAAGTGTATCGCTATATGGGAGGAAATCAGTATCTTTGCATGCTTTTCTTATGGAAAAGGCCTATCAAGGTGTGATGGGAAATTAGGAAGAGCTAATTTTGAGTAACACAACTAATAAGCAAGTATGAAGACGTACAGTCTCAGTGCCACCGTCCGCAAGGAGGTGGGCAAGAAGGCGACCCGCGACCAGCGTCGCCAGGGTCTGATCCCCGTAGAGATCTATGGTGGTGAGAAGAATCAGAGCCTCCTCGTGTCCAAGAAGGAGGTGCGCAACCTGATCTACTCCCCCGACGTGCACACGGTCGAGCTCTCTGTAGAGGGTGGCGACAAGGTGATGTGCATCGTGCAGGACCTGCAGTTCCACCCCGTCACCGACGAGGTGCTGCACATTGACCTCCTCCAGATCTCTGAGGATAAGCCTATCGTAGTCAATATGCCCATCGTCCTCGATGGATTCGCTAAGGGTGTCCGTGCCGGTGGTACGCTGATCACTCGTATGCGCTACCTCAAGGTCAAGGGTCTCTATACCAATATCCCCGATCGTCTCCACATCGACATCACCAATATGGGTGTCGACCAGCCGATCCAGGTACGCAATCTGAGCTTCGACAACCTCGAGCTGCTCAACGCCGGCAACGCCGTCGTCGCCACCATCAAGTCCTCCCGTGAGATGGCCGCTATGGCTGCCCAGATGGAGGCTGAGGAGGAGGCTGCAGCACCCGCTGCTCCCGAGGCTCCGGCTGAGGAGGCTGCTGAGGAGTCCGCAGAGTAAGCTACCTACCCCCTCACTCCCGCACTTGACTTGCAGGAGCCGACGGGTAGCATGATCCAAGGAGAGACACCCGTGCCGGTATGGTGGGGTGGCTCTCCTTTATTTTTTATGGCAAAGAAGAGTAAATACCTCGAGGTGGGAGAGATCCTCGTCAGCCCGGAGATCATCACCGAGTACTTCGCGTGTGACCTCGAGGTCTGTCGGGGCGCCTGCTGCGTGGAGGGCGTGGAGGGCGCTCCGGTGGCAGAGGAGGAGAAAGCTCCCCTGCTGGAGACGCTTCCCCAAGTGATCGACACCATCCCGCCTGCCAACGTCGACTACATGACGGCGCACGGCGTGCTCTACAGCCCGGCTCCGGGAGCTTGGGCGACTATGATCGTCGACGGGGGGCGGTGCGTCTTCACCTGCAATGAGGAAGGCGAGTGCTGTCGCTGTGCCTTCGAGAAGTGCTTCACAGAGGGTCGGCAGTCGCTCTTCTACAAGCCGATCTCCTGCCACCTATACCCGGTGCGCACCCGGCGGACTGATGCCGGGCGGACGATCCTCTACTATGACGTCTGGTCTCCCCTCTGCGATGCGGCAGTGGCGCGGGGTCGACGGGAGGGGGTCCGGATCTACCGCTTCGTCCGGTCAGCGCTCGTGCGCGTCTACGGAGCTGAGTGGTACAGCCAGCTGGAGGAGGTGGCAGATCATTATCTATCAAGTCATGAGTGAGTCAAGCAAATACCTGATCGTGGGGATCGGCAATCCCGGCCCCGAGTACCGTGATACCCGACACAACGCAGGCTTCCGCGTCCTGAGCGCACTGGCGGAGGAGGGGGGTGTCGCCTTTGAGGACAAGCGCTACGGCATGGTCGCCCAGATGAGGGTGAAGAATAAGATCCTCATCCTCCTCAAGCCCTCCACCTACGTCAATCTCAGCGGCGACGCCGTCCGGTACTGGATGAAGAAGGAGAATATCCCGCAGGAGAACCTCTTCGTCGTCGTCGATGACCTGAATATCCCCTTTGGCGAATTTCGCATTCGCGCCCAGGGCAGCCCCGGCGGACACAACGGCCTGAAGCACATCGAGGCGACGCTGGGGAGTGCGAAGTACGCCCGCCTTCGCTTTGGCATAGGCTCCCACTACGCCAAGGGAGGGCAGATCGACTATGTCCTCGGCTCCTTTGACGAAGAGGAGGAGGCTCAGTGGCCCAACCTTGCCATCCTCGCCGCTGAGGTGATCCGCAGCTTTGCCCTACAGGGCATCGAGCGGACGATGAATACCTACAACGCCCGTACCAAGGACGAGGCGCACAAGAAGAGTCATCATCACTAAGAGAGAGAAAAACTGACCCATGGAAGACCTACGTATAGACCGCTGGCTCTGGGGCGTCCGAGTCTTCAAGACCCGCTCCATAGCCGCCAAGGCGTGTAAGATCAATCGTGTCACCCGCGACGGCGTCTCCCTCAAGCCCGCCTCCAAGGTGAGGGTGGGGGATCGCATCGAGGTGAAAAAGCCCCCGATGACCTTCACCTTCGAGGTGGTGGGTCTCCCCAAGGCGCGCGTGGGAGCCAAGCTGGTACCCGAGTATCTCAAGAACGTCACCCCGCGGAGCGAGTACGAGATCCTCGAGACGATGCAGGCGGCGTACCGTCAGGGGCGTGCCCGCGGCACAGGTCGCCCGACGAAGAAGGAGCGGCGCGATCTGGAGCAATTCATGGACCCGTCGCAGTATATCCCCGACTGGCTCGATGACGACGATCCCGAGCTGCGGGAGGATACTGCGGACGCCGAGACGGACGACCTTGAGCAGCTGGAGCGCGACGAGCAGGAGATGCTCGACGACCTCGGCTTCTGGGACGACTGACAGCGGTATCCCGGATAGGTTCCTAAGTCCCTCTCCGACACAGGTTTGGAGGTAGCCATTTCTAATACCGGTATTAGTCGCAACTAATACCGGTATTACTGTTTTCTATTACCGGTAATAGATTTCCCTCTGATAGGGAGGGCTGAGGCGTGCTATCTTGTCCGACGAGTCGGACGAGTCGGACGGAGCAAAAGGCGAAAGACCAGGGGGTGAGCCGGAAGGGACGCGGCGCACCCCGTAGGGCGCACCGCTGCTTGCTTTCTCGCCCTCTCCCGGACGATCCATCCGGGGGATGTGTCTTTCTTCGACCACTATACAATTCTTTAGTCTGGGGGGATTTTGTGTAGATTTGTTAGCAGATAATGGAATGGCAAGGACAGGACTATGATGAACCTAAGTAAAGCAATCAAGGATGCCCTCCACAGGCATCAGCTCGAGGAGACTGATCTCCTCTGTCTCGAGATCTCGGACGAGGTACTCGACAGGATCGTGGCCGGTCGCAAGCGGGTGGACTTCCGCGAGCTAACCGAGTATTACGAGCAATTGCTCTTCCCGAGCTTCGATGAGAGTCTCCCCTCGACGAGGCTCTCCAAGCCCTACAAGGTGGTACTCTACCAGAGTACGTCGCCTGAGGGGACACGATCGACCCTTGTGCGCCTTCCTCAGATCCACTTTAATGACGAAGAGCGACAGCGGTATGACAGGAGCGAGAGCCCGGTGATCATCGACTACTACGGCATAGATGAGGGGGAGACCTCGGAGATGGCCGACTTCGTCGGCGACGAGATTGCCCAGGAGGCGTACAATGAGGGGCTGGAGGATCAGGATCCATTCTTCGCCATTCTGCTCGGAGAGGTGCTGCTGGACGAGGATCCAAGGAGGGATCAGAAGGAGGAGCACTGGAGGCAGATCCGCGAGGAGGGACCGCAATTTGAGAAGCTGATCGATCGGAAAGCGTCACCCCTCCCGGAGGAGGCAGCGGAGATGCTTCGTCAGCACAACCTCGCTCCGGATGAGGTGCTTCGCCTCGAGGTGAAGCGCAGCCACTTCGGTGAGATCCTGAAGGACAAGTGCTACCTTGCCATCCTGGCGCCCACGAGCGACTTTATGGAGACGATCCTCGTCCCCAGGACCAAGAGTGTCAAGCCTTATCGGGCGATCCTCTTCGAGACACGTGACGAGGAGCCGACGCGCTACGCTCTGACCTCGCTCTTCCTCCCCACTAAGGAGGAGCTGGAGGAGGGGATGCCTGATGAACCGCTTGTCATCGTCTATCACGGAGATGACAAGGGCGAGATCGCTACACCAGAGGATACGCTGGGCGTGACCCTCGCCGCCGCAGTCTATGAGCGGGGACTGGTGGAGAGGGACGACTTCGCCGTCATCCCCACCAATGAGCTCCTCGCCTCCCTCTGACACACGCTACATTCGGCATTGACTTTTGATATAAAAAAGATTTGCTCCTATGACGCCGGAAGAATTAGAGTTTGCTCGTACTTTCACTGATAAAGAGGTGATGTCAAGTGCCATTAGTCAGCTTAGAGGGCGTACGATCAATGAATACTATGAGACAACCGACGAAAACAAGAGGCAGGAGCTCGAGAAGCGTCAGCTGCTCCTGGAGTTTGAGGCCCGAGCTGTCCTGGGAGACGATGATAGAGCACATAGCATACAGGACAAGGTGATCAACCTCTATGGCCCGATGCTGAGGCATCTCAATGGTGTGGAGTGATGTAGTGGGTGTGAGGGAGCTTTATGGGCATAGGCCCTGGAACAGCTCTGAGATTTGTTATGTTATGTAATCCTTTGAATTGATATGATACAGAGTGATCGATTGCTTAGCTACTTCAGGTTTCTCTTCCTCGGGCTGGCTCTAGTCTATGGGGTCTATTGGATCCTTGCCACGTTTGTCTTCAGAGACTGGTATATGAGCAAGCCTCTTGACGCACTATTTTTCGTGTTCTGTGCCGGCTATTGCCTCCTCCACGAGAAGGCTGATCGGCTGCATAAGATAGTCTGGACAAGCCTAATGCTCTTGCTCGGACTCTTTGCACTCCTCGTATAGGAAGTCTCGCTCCCTTTGATCAGATACATAAGAGCGCCCCGCAGTCTCACTGACTGCGGGGCGCTCTCTATAATATTCGGGAGAGAATCTGGGGGTACCTGCTTCATGGCTCACTTCCATTCTTTGCCTGCACACCTACCTCAGCCTCAAAGAGAGCAAGGACTTGGTTCGCTTTGTCGAGGCGAATGGTCGGCTTACCTGCCTCCAATTCACGGACAAAGCGGATGCCTACCCCGGTCTTCATACTGAGATCCAGCTGAGTCAGCCCGTACTCCTTGCGTTTCTCCCTCACAAATTCTGCAATGGTCATATCTGCTAAGATTATACCCGATAAGGATGATTACATGGTAAATATACGCTTTCTGCCTGAAATAACACCTATCGGGTATAAAAGGACCAGGGGGTGACGCATTTGAGCTCTGCTGCAAAGACGCGAAAATCCCTGACGCTGAGAAATCCCGACTGCCGATCCCGCAGGGGCAGAGCCCCGTAGGGATCATCGTTTTTTAGCCCGCGTGTCGAGGCACGAAGTGCCGATGACCGCGGGAGAGGATGCCAAAAAAGATATACGACCCCGCTAGGGTGTCGCACTTATCAGGGAGTCAGGCAACCAGTGCGACACCCTGGCGGGGTCGCAATCGCTTGTGATGCCTGATCCACGGGTCATCGGGGCTGCGCCCCTCGACCTGTGGCTATGGAGCGAGCACCCGCAAGGGGTGCTTCGTTCCCAACCCTTCACAATGAGTTGAATGTCTTCAGTACCCTTCAAATGCGTCACCCCTGATATAAGGACTCGCTTTGCTGTCGTTGTGCTACGATCTGACGGGATGAAATCCGAGTGATCAGTCGCCGAAGAAGGTCAGTACTCTTGGTTTGTGCAAAGAGGAGACCATACGAGACTTTGCCCTCTCGCTGTGATGGCATCTTTGCAGCCGTACTTAGTACCCGGAGGAGTGGCTTACGAGCCTGCGGAAGTGGTGCCGCATAGCCTCATTTATCACTGGGATAGCAGGTCGGAGACTACTATATCGCGCTGATATTCTTAGCTATAAGTGTGATAAATGACTCTTTCATATCATCCGGAAGCGTAGACTCTTGGATAAAGTGGTACCACTGGTCTGCGACCTGAGTAAACTTTGAGAATGAGTTCTCGATGACCTTGTCGGGGATACCGGAGTCCTTCATCGCCCTTGTGAAGTGCTCCTTCCTCAGCTTGCTCTTCTTCCCGCATAGCGTGAGCGCCAGCTCCTCAGTGTCTTCCGGCAGCACAAGCTTGCTGGAGAGTAAGTCGTACGCCGGCGTCAGTTGATAGCCGGCAGCCCCTTGGGGTCGATAGAGTGAAAAGTTCTTCAGGTGCATGTCGGAGTTGCCGACCAGCCAGGAGAAGAGCACGACTTCCCAATAGCTGAGTAGGTCAAAGGTGGGTCTGGAGGAGTACTGTCGCAGGAGCTTGGCTACTTGCTCGTAAGAGCCTCTGTACTTGTGCTCCGTGAGCTTGTTGCTGAGCTGACAGAAGTCTTCCATCGGGAGTTTCTCACCTTTATCAGTTCGGTCAATTCTCCGAGTGATGTAGCTGAGCTCGCCATCTTTCATCCGGATCAGTCCATGGGGGACCACATCTATCCTCGCCATCTCAGCGAGGTGCATCGTCACATCCTCCAGCTCAGGGAGGTGTCTATATCTGTCCGTCTGCGGCTTGAGGATATAACGCCCCCATAGACCCACCACAGTAAGCCGATCCGGCACCCCCTTTTCTCCTTTATCTACGTCAAGGGAAAGCTTTGGCTGGATGCCGGTCAGTGTGGTCTGACTCTTGATGACCTCTGTGGCCAGCCTTGAGATACTCCTTCTGTCAAAATCAAGCGTTGGTGGCGTAGTCGTCCCAAATAGCCTCCGAGAGCAGGAGGGGTGATAGTCCACCTCGCCCTCGGGGAGCTCGTTATAGCAAATCAAGCACCGACTCATAATACTTCCTTAGGCACAATACTTACTGCTCCAATGCAGTCCTTACAGCAAGCGAGTAATAAGGACATCCTGTCCCTGCTGTCGATCTTCCAATTTCGCTCAGCAATATTCAGTAGCCACCCCTCCGGGATCAGGCCATCAAAGAATGGAAAGAGCACCTTGTCCGTAAAGCATTCGCTCGTCAATGGTAGCGTGAGGCTTATTGCTTCGGCATCTTCAGAAGCAAGATAGGCTGTGTCATAACAAAATCGATAACCCTCGTCGCTCTCAGTCAGGATGCCGGCTAATCGGTCGTATAGATATACTTCTGCCTGCTTCATGGCTCACTTCCATTCTTTGCCTGCACACCTACCTCAGCCTCAAAGAGAGCAAGGACTTGGTTCGCTTTGTCGAGGCGAATAGTCGGCTTACCCGCCTCCAATTCACGGACAAAGCGGATGCCTACCCCGGTCTTCATACTGAGATCCAGCTGAGTCAGTCCGTACTCCTTGCGTTTCTCCCTCACAAACTCTGCAATGGTCATATCTGCTAAGATTATACCCGATAAGGATGATTACGCAGTAAATATACGCTTTCTTCCTGAAATAACACCTATCGGGTATAAAAGACCTCCATTTGCTCCGAAATCAGCAGAAAACGACCCTATCGGGTATAATCCGACAGGGTCGTTTGTTGTCTTACTACTACCGTTTTGCGGATGAAATCCGAGTGATCAGTCGCTGACGAAGCTCAGAGCTATTGATTTGTGCAAAGAGGAGACCATATGAGGCTAAACGAGACAATGCCCCCTTGCTGTGATGGTATCTTTGCAGCCCTACTTAGTACTCGGAGGAGAAGTGGAAGGTGACCTTGGGGAACTCCTGCTGCGACATGCTGAGCATGTAGGCGGAGTCGGCGAGGTAGACATCCCGCCCCTGGGTGTCGGTCGCCATATAGGGTGCCTTGCGCCGCTTGAAGTCCTCCAGCACCGTCGGATCATCGCACTCGATCCAGCACGCCTTGTAGAGGCTGATCGGCTCCCAGCGACACTTCGCCTGATACTCGTGGAGGAGGCGGTACTCGATCACCTCAAACTGTAGCTGCCCCACCGTGCCGATGATCGTGCGACCGTTGTAGGTACTGGTGAAGAGCTGCGCCACGCCCTCGCCCATCAGCTGGTCGATGCCCTTGTGGAGCTGCTTCGTCTTCATCGGGTCGGCATTCTCGATGTACTTGAAGAGCTCGGGGGAGAAGCTGGGGAGCCCGCGGAAGTGGAGCTCCTCGCCGCACGTCAGGGAGTCCCCGATGCGGAAGTTGCCGGTGTCGGGCAGTCCGATGATGTCTCCGGCGTAGGCGTCCTCGACGATCTCCTTCCGCTGCGCCATGAAGGCAGTGGGGCTGCTGAAGCGGAAGTCACGGCCCAGTCGGACGTGGTGGTAATTGGTATTCCGCTGGAAGACTCCGGAGCAGATCTTGACAAAAGCGATGCTGGAGCGGTGGTTGGGATCCATATTGGCGTGGATCTTGAAGACAAAGCCGGTGAAGTCGGTCTCCTCAGGTCTCACGATCCGCTCCTCCGCCTTGGTGGGTCGGGGCGAGGGGGCGATGCGGACAAAGGTGTCGAGCATCTCCTTGATGCCGAAGTTATTGAGCGCCGAGCCGAAGAATACCGGTGCCAGCTGCGCAGCGAGGTACTTCTCCTCATCCATCGGTGGGTACACACCATCGATCAGCTCGAGGTCGGTCAGCAGCTGCTCCGCCTGCTCCTCGGTGGCATACTTAAGCAGCTCGGGGGAGTGGATGTCCACCTCGACACGGCTGGAGACGTGGCTCTTGTCCTGAGGATTGAAGACCTCGAGGTCATCCTTGGCAATGTTGTAGACGCCACGAAAGCGGTCGCCGCAGTCGATCGGCCAGGAGAGCGGCGTGACGGCGATCTGCAGCTCCTGCTCCAGCTCATCGAGGAGGTCAAAGGGGTTTTGCGCCTCGCGGTCCATCTTATTGACGAAGACGATCACCGGGGTCTGTCTCAGGCGGCAGACCTGCATCAGCTTCTTCGTCTGCGCCTCCACGCCTCGCGCTCCGTCGATCACGATGATGACCGAGTCGACGGCGGTGAGAGTGCGGAAGGTGTCCTCGGCGAAGTCCTGGTGTCCCGGCGTGTCGAGGATATTGATCTTATAGTCCTCGTACTCAAAGCCCATCACGGACGTGGCAACGGAGATGCCGCGCTGCTTCTCTATCTCCATCCAGTCGGAGGTGGCAGAGCGGCGGATCTTATTGCTCTTGACCGCCCCGGCGACATGGATCGCCCCTCCGAAGAGGAGGAGCTTCTCGGTGAGGGTGGTCTTACCGGCATCGGGGTGAGCGATGACGGCAAAGGTGCGTCGGCGGGCTATCTCTTCTGTAAAGTCTTTCATTTATCGCTGTGTATCGCGGTCGATGACCTCCTCGAGCGCCTCTTCCCAGGGGCGGAGCAGGTCAGGGTAATACTTCTGGATCTTCTCGGTGGAGAGCGCGCTGTAGTGCGGTCTCGAGGCAGGTAGGGCCAGGTCGGCCTGGGTGATGGGGCTGATCGGGTAGTCCTCCCGACCGGTGAGGAGTCGGGCGATGGTTGCTGCGAAGTGATACCGCGAGGTCTCGCCCAGATCTGCCACGTGGTAGAGTCCGTAAGGCAGGGGATCGGGAGCCTCGGGGTCGGTGAGCCCGTCCAGCAGTCGTCCGATCACGCGGGCGAGAGTCAGCGTCGAGGTGGGGGATCCTACCTCATCGGTGACGCAGCGGATCGGCTCCCCCGCCTCCACTTTTCCCCTGATGGAACGGTAGAAGCTCCGCCCCCACGACGCCGGGCCATAGAGCCAGGCGGTGCGGAGGATGTAGCTCTCGGGGTGGTTGGCGATGAGGAAGTGGTCGGCGTCAGCCTTCGACTTCCCATACCTATTGATCGGGTCGGCCACATCCTCCTCTATATAGGGCATGGTGGTCTCTGCGTTGCCCCCAAAGACGTAGTCCGTGCTGATCTGCACGATCGGGAGGTGTGGTCGCAGCTCGTGGAGCTGCATCAGGCAGAGGGTATTGGTCTCGAAGAGCTCGTCCTCGGAGAGTGTCTCCGCCCCGTCCACAGCGGTGTATGCGGCGCAATTGATCACCACATCCGGCTCCCTCTCCCGGAGGAAGCGGGATAGCTGACCAAATGAGGTCAGGTCCAGCTCCGCCCTCGTCGTCAGCACCCGATCGTAGTGAGCCGACTCGGGGAGTAGGTGACTGAGCGCCGTACCCAGCTGCCCTGAGGCGCCTGTGATCCATAAGAGCGGGCGCTCGCTCCCCATAGGCTCACTCATGCTCCTCCTCTCTCTCGCGGAATCGGTCTGCCAGCAGGGCGAGGAAGGTGCTCAGCTGCCTCATCCCTCGGATGGTCTCCTCCGATACCTCGCGCCCTTGCTCACGCAGGTGCACGTAGCCGTAGAGTCCGATCAGGGCGGTCTCCACCTCGCCGTGACTCCCTCCGGCGCCCTTGTCGCGGAGCTGGACGATGGCGGGTAGTGCGGCGTAGTAGAGCGTGGCGAAGAGGGTCTCAGACTTATCCCTCAGCAGCTCCGAGGAGAGCGCCTCGAGTCGGTCGGTCAGCTCAGTGAGCGAACTCAGGTGCCCCTGCTCCAGGATCCCCTCCTCCCGCATCTGCCGGGCGAGGGAGAGGTACCACTCCTCCACCTCCTGACGCTGCTCCTCAGAGCAGTCGTAGCCGCGCTCTATGTAGCGATGGATCTCTGCGGGGTCAAAGTGCAGTGCCCGAAGGATATCCTCCACCTGCCACATGTAGAGCAGGTACTCTGCAATGTTCTCGTGCCTCTTCTGCTTAGCGACAAACATCCCTCAGAGTCTCTCGCGGATCTGCTGTGCCACCTCCTCCAGCTCCTCGTCCGTCATGGAGACATGCTCGCCGTGGAAGTCGGCATCACTCTCACTATTGATCGGAATCAGGTGCAGGTGCGCATGATTGACCTCCAGACCGAGGACGACGGCAGCCACCTTGCGACAGCCACTCATCTCTCGGATGGCTGCGGAGATCTTCTTCGCAAAGCTCATCAGGCTCGCCAGCTCCTCATCGCTTAGGTCAAAGAAGTAGTCCACCTCCCGCTTCGGCACCACGAGCGTGTGGCCGGGACGAAGGGGGTTGATGTCGAGGAAAGCATAGTTGCGCTCATCCTCGGCGATCTTGTGGCTGGGGATCTCTCCCCGGATGATTTTGCTAAAGATGGTCATGGCGTAGGGTAGACTTAGATATTGATCTCATCGATGCGGAAGGTGAGCACGCCCGCCGGGACCTCAATCTCGCAGATGTCCCCCGGCTTCTTCCCGAGGAGACCCTTGGCGATCGGGGTGGAGATGCCGATCTTGCCCTCCTTATTATTCGACTCCGTATCGGAGACGATGGTGAAGACGCGCTGCTGCTTATTCTTCATATTCGTCAGCGTCACCTTGCTCAGGATGCCCACCTTGGAGGTGTCGATATTGGCGGTGTCGAGGATGCGGGCGTTAGCGAGCTGCATACGGAGCTGGGCGATCTTGTCCTCCAGCACCGCCTGCTTCTCCTTCGCTGCGGAGTACTCGGCATTCTCGGAGAGGTCGCCCTTCTCGCGCGCCTCGGCGATCTCCTGGATCACCTCGGGGCGGTCTACGCTCTCCAGCTTACTGATCTCCTCGGAGAGCTTCTTGTAGCCCTCCTCGGTCATATAGATAAAGTCCATAGTGTATATAGTGCTATGAAAATGGTTTTCTAAAATCTCTGAAAGACTGTACCTGTCAGACAAAAAGGAAACAATCCCAGGCGATACTCCGCCCGGAATCGTCACTCCGTCTGCAGTACGAGGTCGCCACCTCGATCCGGCAGTCAGTCTCTTGCATATAGCCCCGCAGGCAGTGTTACATCACCCCCTCAGGACTACGGCAAAGGTACGAAATAATTGCCGACCGCTCTATCCCCCTCCCTCCACTAATATCGTTGCAGTCGATCCCTTCCTTTATCAAAAACAAAAAGGGCTGACTCCAAGATGTCTTGAAGTCAGCCCTTTTTGTTATCAGTGCTGCCTAACTCACTCCGGGCAGCTAAGTGGTCGGATCAGAAGCCGTTGAGCCGGAGGGCGAGGGTGTCCTCGTACTGGGTCTGTGCCTCGATCAGCTCGCGACGCATCCGGTCGACGATCTCGCTGTAGGCGGGGTCGTCGTAGACATTCTTCATCTCGTGCGGATCCTCCTGTAGGTCGTAGAGCTCCCAGAAGTCTTGGTCGAGGTAGAAGTGGATCAGCTTGTACCGCTCATCGCGCACTCCGTAGTGACGCATCACGCTGTGCTCTGCAGGGTACTCGTAGAAGTGGTAGTAGATCTTGTCCCGCCCGGGGAGCTCCTTTGCCCCCTTAAGCAGCGGGACAAGGGACTCGCCCTGGATGTCCTCCGGGATTGCCACACCAGCCAGCTCGAGGAAGGTGGGCGCAAGGTCGATATTCTGCGTCAGCTCCTTGATCGCCCCGCGGGCATCGAGCCCCTTGGGGAGGTGCATTAGGAGCGGGTAGTGCATCGACTCCTCGTACATAAAGCGCTTGTCAAACCAGCCGTGCTCGCCCATGTAGAAGCCCTGGTCGCCGAGGTAGAGGACGATGGTCGTGTCCCAGAGTCCCTCCTCCTTGAGGTAGTCGATGATACGTCCGACGCCCTCGTCGATCGGGTGGATCACCTTGGCGTAGTCGCGCATGTATCGCTGGTACTTGTACTCCATCCGCTCCCGGTCAGTCATCTTGCTATCCCAGTAGTAGTCCGCCATGGGGCGGTAGTAGGCGAGGAACTTCTCCCTGTCCTCCTCGTCCATGCCGGATAGGATCCACTCGTACATCCGCGAGTAGTGGGTCGGATGATCCTCACGGAGAAGCTTGCAGTCGTAGGCGGGGTCCATGTGCTCCCCGATATTCATCTCTGCCCGAGCGGCCGCCGGACGACCGGCGTAGTCATCGTAGAAGTTTTCCGGAAGCTTAAAGGTCACATCCTCGTACAGATCCAGATCCTGGATGCGGGGCATCCAGTTGCGGTGCGGCGCCTTGTGCTGCACCATGAGCATAAAGGGACGACTCTTGTCTCGACCTCGGAGCAGGTCGATGCTCTTGGCCGTAATCAGGTCGGGGGCGTACCCCTTCTCCTTTACCGTATCATTGGGAGCGGTGATGAAGGCGGGGTTGTAGTAGTCGCCCTGACCCGGCAGGATCTCCCAGTGGTCGAAGCCCTGCGGGAGAGAGTGGAGGTGCCACTTGCCGATGATGGCGGTCTGGTATCCTGCCGACTGGAGCAGCTTGGGGAAGGTCTGCTGGTCGCCGTCGAATACGCTGTGCTCGTTATTGGTGAAGCCGTTCTTATGCGAGTGCTTTCCAGTCAGGAGGCAGGCGCGTGAGGGTCCGGAGATGGAATTGACGACAAAGGCGTTGTCAAATCTCACCCCGTCCTCCTCGGCGAGCCGGTCGATATTGGGGGTCTCGATCTCGCCGCCATAGGCGGAGATCATCTGGGAGGTATGGTCATCGCTCTCGATGATCAGGATATTGTACCGAGTCGGGGCCTCGTCCTTAGCCTTGGGGGCGCAGGCGGTAGGTAGTACGATGCCAGCCACGGCACTGAACCCTGCCGCCGCCCGATAGGCGCTATTCTTCTTCATATCTTATTACTTCTGCTACTGATAAGCGCAAATCTAAGGATTTAGAGAGAAAAAGGAGACTCTGTAGTTACCTATCAGAGCCTCCTTTTTTTTGTGGGAAGGGTTACTTAGCGAGGAGGTTGTGGGTCTCGCCGGGGTCGGTGGAGAGGTCGTAGAGCTGGGGGATGGTGTCCTGCCCTGTCTCTATGCCGGTCTGCCAGGCGCGCTTCGAGGGGCGCTTGACCGGGGGGATAAACTTGTACTTGCCGTACCGTATGGCGATCGTCGTCCCCAGTCCCTGCTCCACCATCAGCTCCCGCCCGGTGCCTCCGCGATTGAGCCACGTGGAGAGCTGATCCCGGCTGTCGGGTGCAGCGACAGGAGAGAGGGTGACTCCAAGGAGCGACGCCATGGAGCGAAGGAGGTCAATGTGCGACACCAGATGATCCACCACCTCGCCCTCCGGGACCACTCCCGGCAGGCTGACGATGAATGGGACCCTCGTCCCGCCCTCGAAGAGCGAGTACTTGCCACCCCTGAATGGGCCGCAGACCCGGTGGCGCCCCCCGGCCAGCTCCGTCGCCTTGTCGTCGTAGCCATCGTCGAGGACTCCACCATTGTCAGATGTGAGGATGATCAGAGTATTTTCTCGCAGCCCCAGTCGCTCCAGTTCGTTCAGGATCGTCCGGACGGTGCCGTCAAATTGCAACAGCGCATCGCCCCTCAGACCGAGTTTACTGGTCCTGTACTCCTCCTTAGGAAATCTCGGCACGTGGATGTCGTTGGTGCAGAGGTAGAGGAAGAAGGGTCGATCCTTATTCTGCCGGATAAAGTCCACCGCATGGTGCTCGATGGAGTCGGCGATCAGCTCGTCCTTCCACAGAGCTCGACCGCCTCCCTTCATATAGCCGATGCGGGAGATACCATTGATGATGCTCTGGTCGTGTCCGTGGGAGGGCTTGAGGTTATAGAGCAACTCGGGATGATCTCGTCCGGTCGGTTCGCCCGGGAAGTTGTGCTTATAGCTGACAAGGATGGGACTGGAGGGATCGTAGTCGACCACCTGTCCATTCTCTATCCAGACGCAGGGAACTCTGTCAGCGGTGGCGGCCATGATATAAGAGTAATCAAAGCCGAGATCCTGGGGATTTGGGGAGAGCTTCTGATTCCAGTCCTGCCCTGAGGGATTATCCCCGAGACCGAGGTGCCACTTGCCGATCGCCCCGGTAGTGTATCCTGCCTCACGGAAGAGATCGGCGACCGTGTACTGCTCCGGATGTATGATCATCGGAGCGTCTCCGCTGGCGACGCCGGTGTCCTCCCGCTTCCAGGCGTAGTGACCGGTCAGGAGGGAGTAACGTGAGGGGGTAGAAGTGGCGGCGACGCAGTGAGCGTCAGTGAATCGGGTCCCCCTCTGTGCCAGCTCCTCGACAGCCGGCGTCTCCACCCCGGATGTGCCATAGGGCGACAGGTCGCCCCATCCGATGTCATCAGCCAGCAGGACGATCACATTGGGTCTCTCCGGCAGCTCCTTGTCTCTCTGCTCTTGAGCTGTTACAGGAAGGGTTGCGAGAGAGGCCAGTCCGATGGAAACGGATAGTTTGCTTTTATTCATAACTGATCTATTAAGACTGCTTTCTTAAGTTTGGATTTATATCCTGCTCAGACTGGGGATAGGGCCATCTGTAGTCAATGTCCGACCGGAAGCTTCTTTGATTGACATACCAGCGATCGTAAGGGTCCTTGATGTCGCCTTTTTTATTCATACGCTTAGCACCAGGGAAAGGTGAGCCATATATGTCTCCACTGAGGACCTCTTCCCCGATGTGCCAGCGGATTATATCCCAGTAGCGGATTCCCTCGCAAGCAAGCTCTACACGTCGCTCATTGCGAATTCGCTTACGAAGGTCTTGAGTGTTCTCGAGTGTAATGGGTGGCATATTGACAGAGGGTCGCTTCCTGATCAGGTTTACGGTCTGATTAAGGAGATCTTGTGTGACGACTCCGTTATTCATCTCCATACTGGCCTCAAGATAGCTTAGCAAAACTTCCGCATATCTGATGACAGGCACATCTCCACCATAGAGTGTCAGAGAGCCACTGTACCCCTCATCAAGAAATTTCCTAAGCAGAAATCCTGTCTGGGTGGTCTGACCACCCATGACTTTGTCCGGACTCTTGCTGTCAGGGTCACTAATATATTTCTCACCCTTGAAGTCTGCACCATTATATAGTATGGTATACCTAAGACGGGGATCACGATTTTCTCCTAAGTCACTTGGATTGTAGAGCGGACTATCAAATGAAAATTGAGATCCATCGGTGAATTCGTAGGCTTCAAAAAGAGATCCTAACACATTTGCCAAGCACCATCCGCCATCCTTAGCCGGCAGTGCATGCTGATGAATGGCATTTCCAGCAAGCCCAGGAAGGTACTGAAAGGAGAAGATGATTTCCGA
This sequence comes from Porphyromonas bennonis DSM 23058 = JCM 16335, assembly GCF_000375645.1. Classification (GTDB taxonomy): domain Bacteria; phylum Bacteroidota; class Bacteroidia; order Bacteroidales; family Porphyromonadaceae; genus Porphyromonas_A; species Porphyromonas_A bennonis. The sequence goes on from NZ_AQWR01000012.1 coordinate 44,722, forward strand.
GCTGCTTTCCCCCTTCTCCGTGAATAAATCGGTGTAGTTATTGTACAGCGTGTTATCGCCAAAGTCGATAATCTGCTTAAATGCTTTAGCTGCCTCCTCCCATCGCTCCTCAGCAAGGAAAACCCTGCCAAGAAATGCTAGTGCAGCTTGCTTACAAGCTCTTCCTTTCTCATCAGCTTTGAGCTCCTTATATTGAGGTAGGTCTGCCGACGACTCGGAAAATTCTTTCACAAGGAAGTTGACCAGTTCTTTATGCTTAGTCACCTCCGCATGATTACCCTCTTCAGGAGTAATTACCGTTGTGATTAACGGTACGTCACGGAAGTACTGACTAAGATAGAAATATTGAGTTGCCCTAATGAATCTTGCCTCAGCAATATATCTCTTTGTCATCTTTGTCTCTGGGAGACTCGTGATGTTCTGAAGTAACTCATTGCACCTCCCTATTTTAGAGTAGCTGTTAGTCCAGTACTTTGAGATGAAGGCATTGGTAGAGACTAGTTGACCAGAAGAAATTTTGAAGAAATTAGAGTTCGTGTTTCTTCGGTCGTACATATTGTCACTGGCAAACTCTAGGAAGATAAGCCCTCCATATGACCACCAGTCAGATGGGACGTACTCCGGACCTGAGAATGAAGCATTCCCTCTGTAAATACCTGTAAGGACTACATCTATGTTGTCTTCGCTTTGCCATACTGTCTTCCTTGATAGCCTGTCAAGAGGATCTCGATTGAGGTCACAGGATGAAAGACCGAGCAGGGACAAGCATATTGCAAGGATTATATATTTAGTTCTCATAAGTTTATAAGCTGAAATTTAGCCCAAAGGTTATTGTCCTAAGTATCGGATAGAAAGCTCCTCCGGTATTGATCTCAGGATCCCATCCTTTTGGGTACTTGTTAAATGTATAAAGGTTGTCTCCAGAAAGGTATAGCCTTAGAGATGAGATTTGAGGCAACCATTGCTTGTGAAGGGTATACCCTATCTGTACGTTCTTGATCCTAAGGTAGGATGCGTCTCTGAGCCAGAAGTCGGAGACCTCTGTGTTTGCAGTTCCTGTGCCGGGGATTGCCTCAAGACGTGGGTACTTGGCGTAGCGATCGGGCTGATCCGGCCTAAACCGGTTGTCCGCCTGCCATCTCTGGATATTTCCCTCCTGGAAAAAAGCATATCCCGCAAAGTTGTTTAGATATCCCTTTACGCCGGCAACTCCTTGCAACTGTATTGTAAAGTCTATCCCCTTATAGCCCATTCCTCCGGATATACTAAAGGTGTATTTCGGAATCGATGATCCCAGTACAGTCCTATCATAGTTGGGGTCTACGACTCCGTCAGGTTTCCCATCAGGCCCTAATAGGTCCTTATACCTAATGTCTCCGGGGACGCTTTTGGGATTGATCTTTTTCTGATTTGCCCAAGCTTTGATGTCCTCTTGGTCGGTAAAGACACCATCGGTCTTGTAGCCATAGTAGATATCTATTGGATGGCCTATAAAGAGGTTTCCACTGCCGACTAGTCCATTAAGCTGCTTGACATCTCCCACACCGAGAGACTTGATTCGGTTGTCTATATAGGTAAAGTTTCCGGTCAGGTTGTAGCTGAAGTCTCCTTTTACATATTGGTGTCCTATTTCTACCTCGATACCCTTGTTGGTTAGTGTACCTGTGTTGATGGGAGATACTTTAAGACCGGACACCTTTGATACACTACCTCCCGGCGCAAAGAGTATATCATAGGTGGTACGAGAAAAGTAGTTGACATTGAGGGTCAGTGCGCCATTGAGGATAGAAGACTCAAAACCTGCATCCCAAGTCCTGGTGCTTTCCCACGAGAGATTTTCGTCCGTGGACTTAGTCACGGCAGCTCCCTGGTGAAGTGTATTGCCGAATGGATAAAAGAGGCCCAGGTCATATACAGTCTGGTAGGGGTAGACTCCGATCTCTTGATTTCCAAGTACTCCAAGTGATACCTTGAGCTTAAGATTACTGATCCACTCGAGTGAGTTGCAATTCTTGAAGAAATCCTCTTCGCTTACTCGCCATCCTAGGGCAGCTGATGGGAAAAACGCATACCGCTTATGCGATGAAAATCTTGAAGAGCCATCATAGCGCCCCGTTATCTCCAATAGGTACTTCGAGGCGTAGTTGTAGTCTAAGCGTCCAAATACTGATTGCATAGCCCACTCTGTTCCTCCGCCATTTCCCTTTTGGTTGTCAGGAGATCCCACATTGATGTATGGGAGGTCATTAGAGGCCAGCTTGTCACGCTCTGCCCCCACATACCTACTGGAGTAATCCTCGTAGGAGTAGCCGAGTAGAGCAGATAGACCATGCTCTCCCACCTGACCTGTGTAGTTTACAGTCGACTGAAGGGTTTTGTAAAAGTTCCTTACCATCTGATCGTTCAGTGAGGAGGCCCCTGGGGTGAGTCCGTTTTGTAAGGTAATAGAGGAGCGGAATTGCTTGGACTCGCTGTTGTTATGATTCATTCCGGCAATTACTTTCATCTCCAATTCCTTGATCGGCTTGTAAGATAGAGAGACGTTCGTGCGGGCGGAAAACCTTCTGTTATTAGCGAAGGACTTGCTTTCGATCCAGGCAAGAGGCGTACCATGCATTTCTGGTCCCAGGCCATATTCACCCGTAGACAGTTTCGTGGGCTTAATACCTGGGAATCGTAGTGCTTTAAGGATGATGTGTTCCATTGACTCAACATCCTCTCCACCAGGAGTGATAGGCTCGTTTCGCTCTGAAACCAGTGCATGCAGATTGACAGAGATGGAAAGATTATCACTCAGGTTGATGGTAAAGTTTGTTCTCCCGTCGTACCTCGTGAAGTAGTTCTTACTTACTAGCCCATCCTGATATAGAGCCCCTAAGGATGCGTAGTAGGACATCCTTTCAGTGCGTCCATTAATTGTTACGTGGTGGTTTGTTTGAGGAGCATTGCTCTTAAATAGGCTGCGCAAGTAGTCCTCCTGGGCATACACGTCTTTGTTACTTCCGTTACGGAAGCTTGCTATCTCTTCTTCGGAGTATGTAGGAGTGCCTGTGGCCTCGTTGAGGAGCTTTGCGTACTCCCAGGTTGGTACAAACTCTGGTAGGGCAGTGGGGGAGTTCCAGCCTACGTATCCACTGTATGATAGGTTGATCTTGTCTCCTTTCCCTTTTTTGGTGGTGATTAGGATTACACCATTAGCTGCTCTTGATCCATAGATGGCAGCCGTTGATGCATCTTTGAGGACTGACACACTCTCCACATCTCTAGAGTTCACATCTGATATGGATCCAGGTATGCCATCCACTAATACGAGTGGATTAGGAGAGCCTCCGAAAGATCCGATACCTCTGACACGTATACTGTTGCTTTCCTTTCCCGGGGCGCCTGATCGCTGAGTCACCGTGACTCCTGACATCATACCGGTGAGTGCGTTTACTAAGTTTGCAGAGGACTTTTTCGTTAGGTCATCTCCTTTAACTTGAGCGATCGATCCGACCACATTCACCTTCTTCTGGGTGCCGTAGCCGACGACGACTACCTCCTCTAGGAGCTCAGAGTCTTCGTGCAGGGTGATGGTGATGTCAGTGCGCCCATTGAGAGCCACTTCCTGTGGGGTCATTCCTACGAAGGTGATACGCAGGGTGGCATCTGCCGGTACGTCCTTGAGCTCAAAGTTGCCGTCAATGTCTGTAAATGCCCCCTTACCCTGTACGCCTACTACGGCAATGGTGGCTGACATTATCGGCTGTCCCTCTTTGTCAAGCACCTTACCCTTGACGGTGATAGTCTTGGACTGGCTGTTCTTGCTTGCTTGTGTTAGTACAATCAGACCATCACGAACCTCGCACGATAGTCCTTTGTCACGGAAAGCTTCCAGGATCTTGTCCAAGGAGGCATCAGTTAGCTCCAGATGGAGAGGCTCCGAGAGGTTCACGTCCCGGTCGTTGTAGAAGAAGTGCAGTCCTGTCTGCTGCTCCACCGCTTTTATCACCGAGCCAATGGTGCCGCTCGGCTGCATTACGGTGATAGAGGCATCCGACTGCGCTGCTGCCGGCTGTGGCATGGCACCGAAGGCCGGTGCTGCGAGGAGGACCATCATAGACAGTGCCACCCGCACCGAACCGCTAGCGTGGCGGCGGAGAGATGATTTCACACTCATAATAGGGGTTTGAAATAATGTTATGTTGAGGGGCATCACCGATGGCTTACGACCACGTGGTGCTCCTCGTGTTGTTGGTTGGTTATGCTAAGCTTGGTGGTTGTCTCCAGTAGGCTGAAGACGAAGTCTCTGCTGTACTCTCTCTTCAGTGCACCGGTATATGTATTCTCCTTGAGGGAGTCGGAGGTAAAGGTGGTGTCAAATCCGTACCACCGTCCAAGATAAGTCATGATAGAGGATAGAGATAGGTGACTGAAGACAAACGTCCCCTCCACCCATGCGGTCTTTGTCCTCAGATCTGCCGGTCTGCTCTCCAGACTGCCGTCTCTGCTACGGACAGCCTCCTCTCCGGGATGGAGCATAAGAGATCGACCCTCCTTATCGGTGACTCTCAGTCTCCCCTCCACTAGAGTTGCCGTAGGCTCCTGCTCCGGGTAGAGACAGATATTAAATGTAGTCCCGAGCACCTCCAGGTCCATTTCCGGCAGTGTGACACGGAAGGGGTGTTTCTCGTCATGCGCCACATCCATCAGCGCCTCACCTGACTCCAGAGCTATGCGACGTCCACCCGAGAACGAAGTGGGCATCCTTAGTTGAGAGACGGAGTTGAGCAATACCATTGTACCATCCTCCAGGAGGACGTTTCCACGCCTTGTCTCCGGCACAACGAGAGTCACTGCCTCATCGGGACTGAGGAGAGGGGCCATCTCCGCCATCTTAAGTGTGTCCTGGTCCCCTAGACGGAGGTGCATTCTTGATCCGTCTGCTCGCAAGAGTACCAGATCCCTATCTCCTGCAAGGGAGTCAGGAAGAATGTAGGACTGCCGTAACAGGTCCATTGCGACTTGACTCTCCTCCGGCAATAGCTCACTACCTCTCTGTGGTAGGAGTAGGATCATCAGCACGCCGATAAAGGCAGCTGCTGCCCCAAGAGAGACTGCGATGAGACGTCTTCGTTGTCTCCTCTGCCTCTCCCGACGATCCACTTCGGCTTGTAGTCGTTCGTATCCTACACGGACATCGAAGTCCGGTGTCGCTGATAGATCCGAGAGCCGCTGGATCATCGGCAGATCCTCTGTCTCTGCCCTCTCCTTGCCGGATAGGACAGACTCTATATGGTGTATGTACTCAGACTGATCCTTCATAATGGATGACAAAAGGTGTTGCGAGAGGTGCGCCGATAGGTGCCTCTCTGATTGTAAGACGATCGAGAAGTGAAAAAGGGTGAAGAGGGGGAAGATCTAAGAAAGATGCGTGAGGATGATCCAGAGCCCGATCATAGCGAGGGGGTCGCTGCGAAGTTTCTTCCTCGCTATGCGAAGTTGGGTCTTGACAGTATTGATTGAGATCCCCTTCCGCTCTGCGATCTCGGAGTACTTCAGCCCCTCCATGGTGGCGAGGAGAAATATTTCACGCGCCGCTTCAGGTAAGCTCTGTACGAGACGCCACGCCTGACTGATCATCGCCTCTCTCTCCTCTTCGGTCAGGTCCTCGAGGTCTGCCACCTCCATCTCGTACCGCACTCTCTCCTCGTGAGCTCTGACTACTGAGCGATGACGGATCACATCGTAGATACGATTTTTGACCAGTGTAGCTAGGTAAGAGTGGGGATTGCGGATGGATGATGGGTCTACTCGCTGCTCCCAGAGCTGCATAAAGACCTCCTGCACCACCTCCTCTGCGAGAAACGAGTCTCCGCACACCGCTACCCCCACCCAGTACATCTCTCGAGCATGGGTGATATAGAAGGTCTCAAAGGTATGGTCACTCTCGGGTCTCAATGTGCGAGGAAATGTCACCTTGGCATCTCCGTCAAAGGTACAATATTTCCCGACAGAGCCCTTGTGTTACAGCTGGGTTAGCGGGCGAGGAGGTTGTGGGTCTCGCCGGGGTCGGTGGAGAGGTCGTAGAGCTGGGGGATGGAGTCCTGCCCGGTCTCTATGCCGGTCTGCCAGGCGCGCCTCGTGGGGCGCTTGACCGGGGGGATAAACTTGTACTTGCCGTACCGTATGGCGATCGTCGTCCCCAGTCCCTGCTCCACCATCAGTTCCCGCCCGGTGCCTCCGCGATTGAGCCACGTGGAGAGCTGATCCCGGCTGTCGGGTGCAGCGACAGGAGAGAGGGTGACTCCGAGGAGCGAAGCCATGGAGCGAAGGAGGTCAATGTGCGACACCAGATGATCCACCACCTCGCCCTCCGGGACCACTCCCGGTAGGCTGACGTCTCGTCCGGTGCTCCATACTCATCTCTTACTATACTCTCTCAGGATTAGGTCGGCGGTCTCGGCGGGGGTGTCGGCGGGCGGTATAGGGATAATGGTTAGACCTCGCCGCTCCATGCCGCGGATCCAGGTCATCTGACGCTTGGCAAACTGATGTATCGCCACCTCCAGGCGCTCCCGCATCTCCTCATAGGTGAGCTTGCCGGTGACGTAGTCCGTCACGTAGCGGTACTCCAGCCCATAGTAGGTGAGTTGCTCAGGGCGAAGGTGCTGCAGCAGCCCCTCCACCTCCTCCACCATCCCTCCGAGGAGTCTTCGGTCAAGTCGCTCGCTGATCCGTCTGCGCCGGGTCTCCCGGGAGATGTCGAGGCAGTAGATCGGTCCCTCCAGTGGGGGACGATCCAGATACCGCTCGCCATGGTCGCGGAAGTAGAGTGCCACCTCTATCGCCCGCTCCATCCGTCGCCTATTCTCCGGATCCCTCACCTCCTCCAGCGCACCCAGCTGCTCCGCTCTCTCGCGAAGCGCATCGAGACTAAGCTGTCCCAGCTCCTCTCTCAGCTGCTCGTCCCGAGGGACATCCGGCAGGTGGTACCCCCGGACCGCCGCCTCGACGTAGAGCCCCGAGCCACCGCAGAGGATCCTCGGTGTCTTCACAGGCAGCGACTGCCATACTTGGTCAAAGTCCTCTAGGTACTGGAAGAGACTGTAGTGGTCACCCGCCTCGGCAATGTCTATCAGGTAGTAGGGAACCGGATCCCCATCCACTACATAGTCCTCCAGATCCTTCCCCGTCCCGAGGTCCATCCCCCGGTAGACCTGCCGCGAGTCACCGCTCAGCACCACCCCGCCCATCCGGTGGGCAAGGTGCGCCGCCACGGGGGTCTTCCCAGATGCGGTCGGCCCGATGATCGTCAGCAGCTGAGGCACTCAGAGGGCTTACTTGCGGAGCGAGGAGAGCAGGCTGTCGGGATAGATCCCCTCCTCGTGGAGGCGGGCAAATTTCCTCACCACCTCGGGACGATCCTCAGCATAGGTGACGCCAAACCAGCGCGCCGGTGTATCCAGTACCTTGCAGGTCGCCTTGCCCCGGTGTACCAGGTCGTTCACCACCGTGGGGATGTAAAACTCTGCCTTCGGTTTCTCCAGATTCTCATCCAGAAACTTTCGGAAAGCCTCCCGACTGTGAGCGAAGTAGTCGGGCGTGAAGCCCCACATATTCATCGACACCGGCGTATTCTCCTCCAGCACCACCTTCTCACCATTCTCATCAGTAAAGGAGATCTTCCCCTCCTCATCGCGTCCGATGCTGGTCCGCTCCACTACCTCGGTGAGGTAGCCGCGGTCGTCGGTGACGCAGACACCGCGGGAGACGGTACCGCTCTCGCTGAGGGTATTGCCACAGCGGTAGCCCACCATGGCATACTCGCCCTCCTTCCCCTCGACGCTGCGGAGGAAGTCGGCAAGTGCCTCGAAGCTCTCGCGCCCGTAGAAGTCGTCCGCATTGATCACCGCAAAGGGCTCTCTGATCACCTCCTCGCCCATCATGACGGCGTGATTGGTACCCCAGGGCTTCGTCCGCTCCTCGGGGACCTTGTAGGAGTAGGGGATCTTATCCACGCTCTGGAAGACCAGCTCCACCGGGATCAGTCGGTCGTACTTGGAGACGATCTTCTCTCTGAAGGCCTCCTCGAAGTCCCTTCGGATCACGAAGACCACCTTGCCAAATCCTGCCCGGATGGCATCGTAGATGGAGTAGTCCATAATGGTCTCGCCGTGAGGGCCGAGACCGTCGATCTGCTTAAGGCCGCCATAGCGGGATCCCATGCCGGCGGCAAGTACAAATAGTGTTGGTTTCATCAGTATATATGTTGTCTGTATAGTCCTAATACCACCTCAAAGATAGCCAAATCTTGTGAAGCACCTCCCCGGAAGTCCCGGAAAAGGGTCGAATCGTACCCGATCAAATAGGGCTCAAAACTAAACCCGGTATTAGTGCGCACTAATACCGGGTTTAGACAACACTATTACCGGTATTAGAATGACCCCTGAGGAGCAGGGGGTTGTTAGCGGTCCGTATGAGCGGCTAATTCGCATTTTGATGTGCTGGGACGGGGAGTAAAAAGAGATTACCTTTGTTGAGGAGACAATAGATAGTAGATGAGGAAGTAGTTATAGCATATGGAAACGGCAGAGATAACGGAGTTGATTTCGGCATTTGTCCCGGAGGAGATCCTTCAGGACTTCGAGCTGAAGGAGGTAAAGAAGGAGTGCGGGGTGTACCGACTCTATATGGACGAGAAGGACGACAAGAACCATTATCCCCCAGGGCTGACGGAAGCCAAGGAGGTGGTCCGATGTGGCTACATGAATCCCTGCGAGATCCAGACTTTTCCCATAGCCGGTTGCGAGGCATTCATCTACATACGCCGGCGGCGGTAGAAGGAGAAGGGTGATCGAGAGTCCTTTTTCAATACCTATAAATACACGATCGAAGGGATCAAATGCACACCGAAGTTCGGTGCTTTTTTAAAAGAAATTGGTCGAGGGGAAGCCGATCAGCATTGGTAATATCACCTATGTCCTCGGGACGGATGCGAAGCGTCTTGACCAGTGGTACAAGGATTACCTGAGTGGTTTTCGTGAGGCAGAGCGGGATGGCAGGCTTTGCCAAGACGACATAGAGGTCCGGCGAGAGGGAGGTCAAAAAAAGATCAGGGTGCCGATCCTCAAAGAGTCAAACGTAGGCTCCTATATGGCGATCGACGAGAAGACGATCGACGGCGTCTGCGACACGATCATCAGCAACCGGGAGACGAGCAAGATCGCATTGATGGCCGACACGCTCAGAACCTCAGAGCTTCGGCAGGTCCTATCAAAGTTTCCGGTAAAGACCAAGATGAAGGTCCGGAGTGTGACTCGGGACATGGCTCCGAATTACGACTGGCTGGCGAGGACGACCTTTCCCAATGCGTATCAGGTGGCGGACAAGTTTCACGTCCTCCGCGAAATTCTTGAGCAGCTCCAGAGTGTCCGAATCCGCCACCGACAAGCGATCCTTGCCCTTGAGCGGAAGAAGAATAAGACGGTAAAAGAGAAGCTGACCCTGCAGGAAAA
>NZ_AQWR01000013.1 GCF_000375645.1 Porphyromonas bennonis DSM 23058 = JCM 16335
AAGTTGCATACGCGTTACGCACCCATCCGCCGGTCGTCGTCATCGGAAGCAAGCTTCCAACACGTTACCCCTCGACTTGCATGTGTTAAGCCTATCGCTAGCGTTCATCCTGAGCCAGGATCAAACTCTCCATTGTTAAGAAAATTTTGTTCCTTTGCTCTTCTTCCTCTACTATCAAGTAGCGGATCAAGAGCTGCTCATATGTTGCTCTTCGCTTTATTGGTTTCGTACGTTGACGTATATATATCGTCACTTAAACTTTCACCCAAGTTGTATCTCTCTAGGTCTCAGACGAAGTGACACTATTACTGTCCCATCGTGAAAACTGGTATACTACTTGTTTTCTTGTCTTGTACTTACACAATTCACATCGCTCACTCCTTATCTCTAAGAAGGGCGATGCCCTTGTCTTATCTTTATGTCTATGATCTCTTTTTCAGCATCCCCTGCCCCTCGGGCGGTGATGTGAGTGCAAAGGTACGAAAGTTTTTCATTCCTGCAAGCGATCCGAAAAATTCTTTTTCTGCGACTCGCTCGCCCCGACCTCTGCCGGAGCCTCAGGAGCGTACCCCTCTCGGCTTTGCGAGTGCAAAGGTACAACTTTTCTCATTCCCCGCAAGCCCTGTCCCGAAAATTCCTCAAAGAAATCTCACACTACCCTGACAGTCAGACCAAAAGAAATCCACTCCTCCACTAAACAACCCTACCCGAGACAGGAGCAAGAGACCCCGCTCCCATCAGACCTCGCACTATTACCGGTAATAGATTTCCCCCAGAGCCGGGACACCCCTACCCCCTAACCATCACCCCGGAGCAGCTACCCCTACCTCTCTCACCCCCAAGGAATACAATAATCAAAATAAAAAATTAGCCCGGCGTCGTAAAAGCAATCTCGAAAATACGAGCGGATAAACCACAACACGGCTTTAGGATCCGTCGCAAATCAGCCGGGACATCGCAGCCTCGTAGATCATCACCCGCCTCATACACACTAAATTGGCTTGCCCACTTGCACTCTCTAAAAAAGAATAAATACCCCTGTAGTTTACCCTATTAGGCAGTAGTTAAATTATACTTACATTTGTCTCCGAACTAATCGTGGGGACAATTTCAACCTTGGTCTCCATGGTCGGTTTTAACTTTTAAACCAAACCACTTATGAAGAAAAGACACCTGTTCTGGCTGATCTTAGCCGGGGTCCTCTGTAGCTGCTCCAATAAGAGCAACGTGCAGGAGCCGGAGAAGACAGCTCCCGAACTAGTCAAAGATGACTACTTCATCTCTGAAGACAGAGCCGAAGAGATTGCGGCCGCACTCCCGATAGAGGGGAAGCTGCACCTCTTAGCGACAGACAAGAGCGTGCCCGGCACAAGAAGCATCGGGTCAGTAGAGAGCGAGTATCAGCCGGCGTATTACGTCTTTGCCGGTGAGAAGAGTGGCTACGCCATCGTAGCAGCCACTGAGCGCGCCTACCCGCTACTGGGATTCTCCGAGAGCGGCAGGATCGACCCTAAGGACATGCCTTGCGGTCTGCTGATGATGCTTGATCTCTACGCTGAGCAGATCAATGCGGCACGAGCTCTCGACATCGTGCCAACAACCACTCGAGCTGACGTTGATCCAGGCAAAATCGTAGTAGAGCCACTGCTTGGAGATATCATGTGGGACCAGATGGCTCCCTTTAATGGCATGACCCCCGGACACGCTCCGACGGGATGCGTCGCTACGGCCACAGCCCAGATCATGCGCTACTGGAGATATCCGGATCATGCAGTGGGAACACATGGCTACATGAGTCAGTCCTATGGCTACCTCTCCCACGACTACAACTACCGCATTGACTGGGTCGACATGCCAGTCGCACCGAATGGCACACCCGATAACAAGATAGATGCTAAGCCCAATCCGACCATTGCGCGATTTATGTACGGGCTGGGGGTAGCTTTTGACATGAACTACGCCCCTCAGGGTAGCGGAACCACGCACGACAAGGTGGTACCCGCTCTGATCCGCCACTACGGCTACTCCAAGGACATCAAGCGTATCACGGCGCAAGAGGCTGGTAGCCTATGGTCAGCTATCATCAAGAGCGAGCTCGATGCCCGTCATCCCGTACTCCATGGCGGCACCGGGAAGGGTGGCGGTCACTCCTTCGTCTGTGATGGATACACGACTGACGACCTCTTTCACTTCAATTGGGGCTGGAGTGGCGTCTCCAATGGCTGGTTTAAGCTCAATGCCCTCGATCCGGATGCCCTCGGCACAGGAGGCGGTGCAGGTGGTGGGTACAACCAAAATAGAGACATCGTGATCAACATTGCTCCACCTGCTCGCATCCAGGGAGACAATACGGACGGCAAGGATCTGGAAGAGGACGACGAACAGACCGATGAGGATGAGGGGTCCATCATAGACAATGGGGTGTCCTACTCCGGCGTGACGGTCTTTGAGCCGCTCGACCTCTTTATGGGATATGTGAGCATCAATGGCATGAGCAATCCCTCGGCGGCTGACGGCTACTCGCTCTACAACAGGAGTGACCGACTCATCTCGGCAACCGCCGGTGAGAAGCTCGAGATAGAGATCGAGACCGATCGCACCAATTTCTTCACTTCCCCCGTCATCGGTATCTACATTGACTACAATGACAATGGGGTATTCTACAAGTACGAGACAAAGGATGGTCAGGAGACCAATGACCCAGACGAGAAAGTCTATTTAGGGAAAGTCACTCGCGGCACATTCACCACCACGTACACGATCCCCACGACTGCCACTAAGGGCACACACCGCCTCCGTATCGTCCTCGATGACGACAAAGAGTACAAGGGGAAGAAAGAGGGCGGCTTCTGGGCTACCAACCCCAATACAAACGCACTGATAGCCGGAGAAGTGGAGGACTACTTCATCGAGATAAAGTAAACCACGGTCCTGCCATATATTATCTAGTAAAGTATGAATAAGCGACAATATATAATGATGGTCGTTGCAGTCACGGTGGGCTTGCTCCTCGCCGGCTGTACGGACCTCACTGACCTCGACAATCGCGTCAAGGATCTGGAGGGTCGGATGACCAAGGTGGAGGGACTGGTAAAGTCCGCCAATGAGAGCATCTCCTCTCTGCAGAAGCTCATCGATGCTCAGAGCAAGAATAAGTCTGTCAGGGACTATCGCAAGCTGGAGGACGGCACGGGGTATGTGCTGGTAATGAGTGACGGCGAGGAGATCGTCGTCCGCTCCGGCAAGATGCCTCAGATCGGTATGATCGAGGAGGATGGTGTCCTCTACTGGGCGATCGACGGTAAGATCATACACGATGCTAAGGGTAACCCAGTCCCCGCCAAGGGACCCAAGGGGGATCCCGGCGAGCCGGGTCAACCTGGTGAGCCCGGCAAGCCCGGCGAACCAGGTCAGCCCGGAGAGCCCGGAGAGCCAGGCCAGCCCGGTGAACCCGGCCAGCCAGGTGAACCCGGCCAGCCAGGTCAGCCCGGAGCGGACGGAGAGGACGGCACCGATGGCGTGGACGGCATCACCCCGCAGCTCCGTGTGGATGCAGACGGATACTGGGAGGTGAGCCTTGACAATGGCACCACCTGGCAGTCTGTCCTTGATGTCAATGGTCAAAAGGTGAAGGCAAGAGCAACCACCGCCAATCTCCAGATCACTGAGGATGACGACAGCGTAACGATCGTCTACAATGGCAAGACCTTTGTCCTGCCCAAGGCACCCAAGGTCGTCCCCGCCACAGGGATCCGACTCACCGAGACCTCTGCAGAGTTGGACGAGGGCGAGACACTTGAGCTCTTCTACAAGCTGGAGCCGAGCGATGCCACGACACAGGGAGTTGTGTGGGCATCGGACAATACCGATGTTGCCACCGTGGACGAGGACGGTATCGTCACTGCAGTCAAGGCCGGCACCGCCAACATCACCGTATCCGTCAAGGGACAGCCGGAGATCAAGGCAACCTGCACCATTACCGTCAAGAGCAGCACCATTGCTGTCACCAAGCTTACTCTCTCCGAGACCTCCGCTGAGGTCTCCGTCGGTAAGACGCTGGCCCTCTCCTGCACCATCGAGCCTACCAATGCGACCAATAAGGAACTCATCTGGAGCTCCTTAGACGAGACGATCGCCACGGTGGATGCACAGGGCGTAGTGACCGGTGTCAAGGCCGGTACCGTCACCATCACGGTTGCCTCCAAGTCCAATCCCTCGGTCACGGCAACCTGCACAGTGACTGTCGTAGGAGAGACCTCCATTGACGATGTACCGGTTGTTGGGCTCTAAATGAATACACTATTATGAGACAAAATATATCCTATATCTTTACCGCACTACTGCTCCTTGCACTGGCTTCGTGTCAGCAGAGAGCGCAGATGCCGGAGCCGGACAATACAGATGCCACAGGAGGGTACACGATGTCCCTCACCGTCGTCGCTCCTGACGCCGACCCATCACTCCGCGCCCACCTGTCGGGAGAGGCAGGAGACCCGGTGCTCAAGGCGACTTTCAAAGAGGACGATGACATTGCTCTCTTCGTCTGGCAGGACGGCAAGCTCTATGACCTCGCCAACGTCGGCTTTGCCAGCGTGGAGGAGGGCGGCAAGCGTGCCACACTCACCTTCGAGCTGCCGGCAGGTGTCGATGAGACCAAGCCGATCGACCTCATCGCCTACGATGGGCCGGCCGACTTTGGGTTCAAGAGTGGCACTGAAGTCAAAAGAGATCGCATGCTGATCGAGGGTGATAAGATCTTAGTCAGTGCCGAGTCCTATGGACCGATCGCTTTGGACGAATTCTCCGCTCCGGTGATGTTTCACGAGAAGGGGATTATCCCATCGGAGACTGAGCGGACCGAGAGGTTTGTGAAGTTTAAGCACTTCGGATGCTACGAGGTGATCTTCTTCACAAACAACTCCGATGCGCCCATCAGACCACGCGTAGGTCTTTCCCAGAAGGGTCGTACCTCCAAGTATGGGGGCTGGCGCTCATGGGCACTTAAAATGGAGATGAATATGACGGATTACTCCATGACTTATCCGCATATGAACTTTACAACCGGTGAGATCATCTACACTAAAGATGCAAACCCAAGAAAGCCATTTGCAATGCTCAAAAACCTAGATCCAGGTGCAACCGTAGCAATGGTCACTTGGTACGTGCCCAATGCCAAGGTTACTGTGCCGGATCTGGAGCTTGCTTATCAGGATGGTCACAACTGGGTAGTGTCCGATCAGAAGATCGCTGCCAAGGACTTCCCTATGGAGATCGGCAAGGCTTATGCGGTCTCCGGCTCATGGGATGGCACCAAGGTGACCATTGGTGAGGTGGAGATCATAGAGCCGACAGCCATCAAGCTGGACCAGGACAAGGTGACACTCGGAGTGGGCGAGACTGCCACCCTTAAGGCGACGATCGAGCCGGAGGAGGCAACCAATAAGAACGTCACCTGGAGCTCCTCTGACGACACCACCGTGACCGTAGAGGATGGCGTGGTGACGGGGAAGAAGGTCGGAACCGCCACCATCACCGCCGAGACCTCCAATGGTCTCAAGGCGACAGCCGAGGTGATCGTGAAGGAGATAGCTGTGACCAAGGTGACTCTCTCTGAGACCACGGCGACGATGACGATCGGAGGCGAGCTGGAGCTCACCGCCACGATCGAGCCAAAGAATGCGACCGACCAGCGCCTCACCTGGAGCTCCTCCGACACCGGGGTAGCCACCGTCGACTCCAATGGTAAAGTGACTGCCAAGGCTGCCGGTCCCGCGACCATCACCGCCACGGCTGCCAGTGGCATCACCGCCGCCTGTGAGATCCTCGTCTCTGACGAGGTGATCGAGGTAACCGCCGTCACACTTGACAGGACCAAGGCTACGGTTAAGGTAGGGAAGTCGCTGCAGCTCACGGCCACCATCGAGCCATCCGGCGCAACCGACCAGAGGCTGGAGTGGATATCCTCAGACTCCGACACTGCCATAGTAACGGATGGACGTGTGACCGGTGTCGCCCCTGGCGAAGTAACCATCACCGTCAAGACGACTAACGGCAAGACAGCCACCTGCACCATCACCGTAGAGAAGACGACGGGCGTACCAGATGTCCCCGGTGTCGAAATTTAATCCTCTTCCCATGACTATGAATAAAAAGATATATGCAGGTCTACTGACCCTGCTCCCTATTCTATTAGCTCTCGCAGGCTGCACGCAGGAGAGCTTTCGCCCCACAGACGCAGACACCACGAATGGGTCCACACTGACGATAAAGGTGAATGCCCCCGGGGAGGATCCCTCTCTCCGTGCCGTGATGTCTCAGATGGAGGACTCTAAGGACTTCCTCGTACGCTTCGAGGCAGACGACAAGGTGCTGCTCTTTGCCTCCCAGGAGGGCAAGCTCTTCGAGATCGGAGAGGTTCCCTTCGCCTCGCTCTCAGAGGACGGCAAGGTAGGAACGCTCAGCGTCACCCTACCCGCAGAGATTGACCAAAGCAAGCCGATCGATCTCGTGGGCTACAACGGCATCAACCAGAGCAGTTTCAAGGGACCCAATATGGTCTACTACGACAAGGATCACTTCGATGAGAATATCCTCGCTCCAGAGCTGAAGGGTCGGGTGCTCGCACTGATGCCCGCCTCATCCTACAATGGATGCCGGATAGAGGACTTCGATGCACCTGTGGTCTTCCGTCTCAGGGGGATCGTCCCTGCCGAGACCGATATGACCAAGGTGGAGGGAGACTTTGAGCACATCGGAGCCTACGAGGTGGTCGTCCTCGAGAATAGGAGCGACAAGCCCTTCCGCGATCCCGTCACCTTCTCGGAGCCGGGGACACGGACGAAGAAAGACTACGTCTACAATGGTGGCTACCGCTCCGGTGTGGGGACCAGGTACCCCTTCATCGACCTGATGACGGGAGAGGTGCTGGAGTTAGCTCAGTCAAAGCCCTACCAGAGCTTCCTGTCCAGAGCCAAAGCACTGGAACCCGGAGAGACCGGTCTCTACATGACCTGGGTAATGCCTCGACCTGACCTAACACAGATCCCTGAGCTGACACTCGCTGCAGGATCCTACTCCTCCACCGTCACCTCAGAGGGATTGATCCCGGCACGCAAGGGACCGATGAAGAGTGGTATCGCCTACATCGGCTACGGCTACTGGGATGGCGAGCATATCGTCGCCCTGGATCGGGAGAAGGAGGAGCGCAAGACGCAGTATGTCACCATCACCACGGATATCCCGCTGGGCAGTCCCATCACCGTCACTGCCTACCTGGACTACAGCAGTCGTGATGCGGCCTACGTGGATCTTAATGATAATAACGTCAAGGATCCCGGTGAAGCGATTACGAAGTCTTTCGGCGCCATGGAGTACACCGTCTCCCAGCCGAGGATCTCCTTCCGCGGAGCATTTGAGGACCTGCAGCTCTCCAAGCAGCAGCTGACCGATGTGGAGATCAGCCCCGTCGCCTCCCTCTACGACCTGGATGTACGCAACAATATGCTCTCCGCCGCCGTGATCAATAAGATCATCGATCAGCTGCCGGACCGCAGTGGCGTAAAGCCCGACGACGTGCACCGCCTGCTGCTCCAGATTTCGGGTAATCCCGGTCTCGAGGAGGAGGACGTGGAGATCAACCTCCAGAAGGCCCTCGAAAAGGGGTGGAGCGTCGACGTACCGATTGTACGGAGTGACCTGCCTCAGAATTATATGGAGCTTTCCGGCGAGCCTCCTTTCACTCTGGCTTTCTCTGTGGAGGCTGATCCCGCAGAGCGTGACAAGATCTGGATCGACCTCAATGGCAACGGGACGCTGGACGAGGGGGAGAAGATCGAGACCTTCGGCTCCACCGGTGCCAACTTGGTCAATCCTACCACCAGCCAACTCATCATCTACGGACACATCACCTCACTTACTGTCTCGTATGGGCAGGTGAAGTATTACTGGGGTGGCTCCGACAATGCAAATACTGAGATCAAGCACCTCAACTTCTCCGGTACAGGAATATCAGCGTGCGTCCCAGCATGGTATCCCAAGCTTGAGACCCTTCTGCTGGCAGATAATCCAATGCTCCTCCTCATCAATACCAAGAAGCTGCCGTTCTTATCCAATCCGGCCGGCCTTATGGTCCTCGACCTGGGTAACTCCGGATCGATCATCCGCCAGATGAATATACCGTACGATGTGCCTCCTTTCAGTCAGATGACCGGTCTCACCTATCTCAATATCCAGGGTTGGGACTGGACCAGCGAGCAGGTCGACCTGAGCAAGATGACCAAGCTGGAGCGACTGATCGCCTCAGGCAATAAGCTCGAGAGGATCGACCTCTCCGGGGCAAAGAGCCTGAAGTACATTGAGCTCATCGGCAATCAGCTCACCGCCGAGACCATCGACAAGCTGCTGAGCGACCTGCCCGATCGTAACGGCAAGTCTCCCGGTCAGCTCTTCATCGCCGACAACCCCGGCTCCGGCTCCGGTAAGTACTCCATCGCACGGAGCAAGAACTGGAGAGTCGATGCCCGTAACAGCATCAGCAACCACCCTGCCCGCAGACCCAATATGGAGGGCGAAGACTGGTAATGACCCCGTGAGTCATTTTCCTCACAACGAACAATGTACACAACTATGATAAATAGAAAAGCAAGCCTCTCCCTGCTGCTGTCGCTCATCATCCTAGCGCTGTCAGCCTGCTCGGACAGGTCGATCAATACCCCGGAGGAGACCCCCGCAAGTGATGGTCAGACCTACACCCTGCGCATCACTGCCGGTCCCTCATCGGAGACCCGATCCATCATCAAGGATCGCAATAGCAAGGGCATCCTTCTCGAGTGGAATGAGGGGATGTTTGACCTCAATATCGCCTTCGTCCAGGAGGGCAAGGTAAGACTCCAGCGCGGAGTAGAGGTACTTGAGACGAAGGGCGAGGACTGCACCTTCGAGGTAACCCTGCCTAAGGGGATCGATGCGGATAAGAAGTTTGACCTCTACGGCATCGTGGCTCAGGACATACTCCTCAAGAATAACCGACTCATGGTCGGCGTGGGAGCCAGGCCGCTCTACGAGCTGACCAAGTACTCCAATAATAAGGACGGCTACGTGCCGGTCTACTTCTGTGCCGAGAAGGTCTCCGTCTTTGACAAGGAGATCAAGGCAGAATTTGTCCACCTCGGCTCCCTTGCCGTCGTGACGCTCAAGAACAACTCCGACAAGCCTTGGCATCTGGCGGGGATGGCAGTTCGTCCGGCAGACGGGGTCACTGAGTTTTACCACAAGGGCTCACTGCCCTTTGCCGGCAATGCCGAGATCCCCTACCTCAACATCATGGACCTGACGGAGGATCCTGTCGACTACATGACTGCGGTCACCTACCCCGATGTGACGATTGCACCGAAAGAGACACAGCACCTCGGATTCTGGTTCTGCCCCAATACGGAGAGCACTCCCGAGGTAAGCCTCGTGGCTTACGATGCGGAGAAGCGTGAGGAGATCATCTCCACCAATACCCGTCCCGCCCGCCCAGGTGCCATGCAGCCGGGGAAGGCGTACAACCTCTACGCCGAGTGGAGCGGTACGGAGCTTATGCTTGTCGATTCCTTCGACAAGGAGTTGCCGACCGATCTGCCGACGATCAAGTTCACCCTCAATTCCGATCCTGCCGAGGGCATTTATCTCTCCATCAGTCCGAGCAATCAGGAGGCTGAGAGTACCGCGTGGATTGATCTCAATGCCAACGGCACCTTTGACCCCGGAGAGGCGATCACAGAGTTTCAGTATGACCTCCGTAAGGATGATATGACCCTCTACAAGCCGACCGAGACCACCCTCACGATCCATGGAGACATCAGTGGCTTTGCCGTCTCCGGTGTGTCCGATGAGGAAAAGAGGATGGTGAATTGGCTCACCTCCCTCGAGGTCAGTGACAACAGCCCGCTCAAGAACTTAGTGGTCTACAATGGTGACATCAAGTCTGTAGACCTCTCCGGTCTGACGAGATTAGAGGAGCTGGAGTGGGTGGCCAATGGCACAGAGACCATCACCCTGCCGACCGATGGCAAGACCCTGCAGTCTGTGATCGTCTCGGGCAATCCTGATCTCAAGACGATCGACATTAGTAGCGCCGCTAACCTGGTGGTCCTATTACTCGAGGAGAATGGACTCACCTCCATCACCACACCGACGATCTTTAACGGTCTCTGGATCGGCAGCCTCAAGGGCAATCAGCTGGAAAGAGCACCTCTGGAGAACTTTATGAGAAGTCTCAATAAGGGCGAGCAGAAGCTTGCAGAATGGATGTTCACCCTTGACATCTCGGACAATCCCGGCTCTGCCAAGGCTGACACCTCCATAGCCACCACCAAGGGCTGGTCGGTGACTCACGACGTAGAGTAACCCCGAGGACACACCTAACAGAAGAGGAGGCATCGACCACAGCGGTCGGTGCCTCCTCTTTTTTTTTGCGCTCCCTCCACACGAGACAGAGACATCGCCCCGAGGTAATGCCCGCTGACTAATATCGGTATGAGGGAAATCTAATACCGGTATTAGTGAAGACCAATATCGGTATTAGTCGACACTATTACCGGTAATAGTATGAAGGGATAGTTTCCTGCCTGTAATCGGTGTGGTGCGGGGCACTTCCGGATCCCAGTCCTGTATGAAGACGCTAAGTCTGTCAGTCTGTGGTGATATACGCTATATAAACCGGTCAAAGACGGCCTTGTAGCCGTCGACCATACGCTCCCAGGAGAAGTGGTCGGTGGTGTAAGACTGCCCCCTCCTGCCCCACTCCGCCAGCTCCTGCTGCGGCATGGAGAGGAGCTCGCGGATCTTGGCGATCCAGCGGTCGGGCTCTTCGGGCGGCAGGAGGGTACCATTGGCGCCATCGATCACCGCCTCGGTGATCCCCTCTATGCCGGAGGCGACTACCCAGGTCCCTCGCACACTTGCCTCGAGAGCAACGAGTCCGAAGCCCTCCTGGTCGCCCTCGACGGGGATATTGGGCATCACGAAGAGATCCGCCAGCGAGTAGAGCGACATAAGATCATCGAAGGAGACTCGCCCCAGGTGATAGACGCCGGGAGTCGTCTCTAATAGCTCGTCCAGCTCTGCCTCATCGGTGGGTGCACCGAGGAAGAGCCGCAGGTCATTCCACGGTATGTAGCGCGTCACGGACTGCATGAAGGACTGCTCCTGCCGCCGAGGGCCGGTCATCAGCAGCACCACATCGGGTCCGAGAGAGGGCATCACATTCTTTATAAACCACGAGAAGCCCTTCCGTCTCACCGAGCGACCACTGGCGATGATCACCCGCTTGCCACGCACGTCTACGCCTCGCGACAGCAGCTCATCGGTGATCTCCTCCCGGCGATCGGGCTTATCCGCCAGTGACACATCGACGCCATTGGGCACCGTATAAGTGTGCTCCGGATCAAACCCTCGCTTGAGGCACTGCTGGCGGGTGTACTCACTGACACAGATCGCCGCGTCGTACTGCTCCAGCTTGGGGATAAGCTTATCCTGATAAAAATCCAGCGGGAAGGTGACGTCCAGCCCGTGATAAGTGACGACTATTGGAATGTCGAGCTCCTTCTGCATCCAGAGCGAGGCGGAGGCCATCGCGCCATCATTGAGGTGGATCAGCCGTATCTCGGGGTGACTCTCGAGGCACTCCATAATGTGTCGCTTGAGAGCTGCGAGCCAGACCACTTTGGGCTGATCTCCTTTCTTATAGGTAAAGGAGTGGACCTTATAGTAGGCCCTGAGTCCCTTGATGAGCTCATAGCTCTGCCGCTCCATCCCTCCGGTGGAGGGGGGATACTTGTGCGAAATACAGAGTATCTCAGGCTTCTTTCCGGTCATGGAATATCAGGATTCATAGTGATAAAAGGTCTACTCCCCACTCTTCTTCTCCGGACGACGGCGATAGACCACAAGCGAGGCGATCCCCGCCACGGCGAGCCAGAAGAGCTGACGCCCGCGGCGCATAAGCGAGGCGGCGAGCCACACTTCGTTGCTCTGCACACCGATCAGGTCGAGCATCACCTTATTACCATACTCTTCGATGCCCAGCTGCCCGGGGATGACCGACCCGAGGGTCTTGAAGACCCCCACGCCCATCTCCACGGCGATGGCGCTCATCACGGTGACGTCAAGCCCCAGCGTCGTAAAGATGACGAAAAACTCCATTGCCCCGAAGACCCAGTGGACCATACAGAGCCCCAGCGTAAGGCAAAAGCGGCGCTTGTGTCGGTGGAAAAACCGAGCTGCCTCGAGATTGGCAGCATAAGTCTTACGGATCCGCTCCTCGGAGAGGAAGGACCAGTGGGTCCGCCGGGCAATGCTGTCCACCGTCCGACCGATCAGCAGGCGGGGATGGACGAGCAGGCGGAAGAGACCGTAAAAGATAAGGACCATCACCGCCACCGTGCCGAGAGCGACCAGTATGCCTCGCGTCCCACGTATCGCACTTCCCATCAGGATATAGAAGACTGCGAGGATCGTCATCAGCACATTGGCGAGGATCACCAGCCCCCTATGGGTGAGGACGGAGCTGAGGGCGTGCTCGACAGAGATCCCGTCGCGCCGCATCAGCATCACCTTCACCGTCTCACCCGCCACTACGCCGGTGGGATTGAAGGGCGCCAGCATATCGCCTATCAGTCGGTAGATAAAGAGCCTCCAGAAGGGCAGGCTCCGCTCCCCGCCGACGCTGAGACAGAGGCTCCAGGCGACATTGGAGGCCGCATAGGAGATAAAGGACATCAGGACGACTAAGGGGAGCATCACGGGTGTCTTCCGGAGCAGATCCCCCAGGGCGGAGAAGTCCACCGAGGCGACGAAGCGGACGACCAGCACCATCACCACCACGAGGAGACTCCAGGTGACGATTTTGATGATCCTCTTAGACTTCGCTTCGCCGTCAGGCAAGTTTTTTTGGCTCTTGGACATGTCAGTAAACCTGATCAGCTCCACTCAAAGGAGCGTGCAATAATACACTATTTTCCTATCATACTCCTATACATCAGTCTCACAGGCGATTGCGACCCATCCGTCGTCCCCCTCACAGCCACATCGGTATGGCTCGCTCTGTCATGGAGAGGTAAAATCCCATATGACGCTTCTCGGTCTCAGCCGGCTTGCATCACACCTGCCCGCGGAAGCACAGAATGCCACGCCACAGAGGGGGCAGCGTCGGCGGCTCCTTGCTTGACTGCAAAGGAATTAGTAAATTTGCGGTCTGAATAGAGCAGAAAGCCATGGACAGGAGGAAGGATGCCTATAAGATCGACTTCACGGAGCCTCTCAGAGGTCCCGAGTCGCTCGCATACCACTTTGACGACGACTTCTTCTCCGAGCAGGGAGACGAAGAGATCCTTGGCGGCGACGTGGATCTGGATCTGGAGATCCGGCCTACATCGAGCCACTCGTACCAGCTACTACTCCACTACGGGGGGGCGGTCACCGTACCATGCGACCGCTGCCTGGCGCCCTTGGAGGTGGAGGTGGACACGGACGAGGAGATCACCGTCGAGATAGGTGAGGCACTGGATGAGGAGAATGACGAAGCCCTCGTCCTGGACGCTGCAGACCCCCGATATGACTTCAGCTTTATCTTCTACGAGCTCATCAAGGTGAGCCTCCCGATCGTCCACTCACATGAGGACATCGCGGAGTGCGACCCCTCGGTGGTCAGCTTCCTTATGGAGGGCGAGGCGCCCGAGGAGACGCCGGAGGATCCCCGATGGGAGAGTCTCCGCAAGAAGATCTCCGGGGAGGACGACACCGAGTCTCGTAAGTAAGTCAAGACAGAAAAGTAACACTCATATAATAGAAGTACATCATCATGGCACATCCTAAGAGACGTCAGTCCCACACCAGGACCAGAAAGCGTAGGACTCACGACGTAGCCAAGACCCCCGCGCTGACACGCTGTCCCAACTGCGGCTCCTGGCACGTCTATCACACCGTATGCAACACCTGCGGCTACTACCGCGGTCAGATCGCTGTAGAGGTGGAGGAGTAAGATCCTGCCATCTTACAAGACCTCGTCCCCACTCAGTTATATGATTGAGTGGGGACGAGGTCTTTTGCCATAGCATCTTTATTACTTTTCTGGGGCGCAAGACATCCTCATAAGATCTCCCCAGACAACAGTAATCCCCGCCGTCTCCTCAGACGACGGGGATTACCTGTCTTGCTATCTATAAAAGAGATTAGTACTCCTCTTGACGCTGGAGGCGGACCATACGAGCGAAGTCACCGTCACGGCGTACCAGCTCGTCAGGAGATCCCTCCTCAGCTATACGACCATCCTTAAGGAGCACGACGTGATCGGCATTGCGAATCGTACGCATACGATGAGCAATGACAAGGACGGTCTTATCCCGCGTCAGCTCCGAGATACCTAACTGGATCTTCGTTTCATTCTCTGCATCGAGGCTCGCCGTTGCCTCGTCAAGAAGGACAATGGGAGCGTCCTTAAGGAGTGCCCGTGCAATGGAGAGCCGTTGTCGCTCCCCGCCGGAGAGGGTTTCGCCATTCTCCCCTATGATCGAGTCGTACCCCTCCGGCATCCGGCGGATGAAGTCCTCACACTGAGCCAGCCGTGCGACACGCTTCACTTCCTCATCGGTGGCGTCCGGCTTCCCTATGCGGATATTGTCTGCTATGGAGGAGTGGAAAAGAACTACGTCCTGAAAGACGATCGCAAAGTCCCGCAGCAGAGTCTCGGGGTCTATCCCGGCAATGTCCTTACCCCCGATGAGGACCTCGCCTCCATCCACATCCCAGAAGCGGGCAGCCAGCTTGGCGCATGTGCTCTTTCCCCCACCCGAGGGTCCTACAAGTGCCGTCACTTCACCCTCACGAGCGGTGAAGGAGACATCCTCGAGCACCTGCTTTCCTTCCTCGTAGGAGAAGGAGACATGGCGGAATTCTATGTCGTGATTGGGAAGGTCACACTCCTCACTACCCTCTTGCATCGGCATCGACTCAATCTCACGCATACGGTTCAGCCGCACGTCGAGGAAGGAGAGCAGGGCGAGATTGTTGCAGACCTCCTGCACAGGATTGTAGACCATTGCCGAAGCGAGGAGGAAGGCCAAGTAGACGAAGAGCGAGACTGTCCCGGTCGTCAGGAGCCAAGCCCCTACAAGGAGGACGGTAGGCATGCCAAGCTTCAAGAGGACGGCGGCAGAATTGACAGCCGCAGAGGAGCCCAGCTCCACATCGACTAATTCCCGCTCATAGTCTTTCAGCTCCTCATCCAGCCGGGTCCTGTACTCCTCCTCTCCGGAGTAGGACTTGATCTCCTGTACGCACTCTAGTCCCTCCTGTATCGTCTCGGTGACACGGCGCTTCACGGTGTAGTGATCCTTAAACTCATGCGAGAGACGGCGTCTGCTGAGGAGAAGAATCGCCACAGCAACAGGTACGACCCAGAATAGTGCCAAGCTCAGGCGCCAATCGTAGCAAAACATACCGATGGCCACGATCAACACGCTCAGGAAGGAGGCGAAGAGCTGCGGGACAGTGTGAGAGAAGGTCTGCTCCAGCTGCGTGCAGTCCTCCATAACAGTCGATGTGAGATCAGAGAGATTTCGCTCCGCAAAAAATGCGAGTGGCAGCCGGCGCAGCTTCTCCGCCAGCGTGATCCGTCGCCGTGCACTCTCTCCAAAGACAGTGGTGTAGGTGCTATCGTACTGTAAGCGATTGATGACGTACATCACAATCATCAGCCCCAACGCAAGGAGGATGTAAAAGGTGAGACTGTGTGGTTCTCCTCCTTTCGCCGGATCGAGATACTCGGTGAGGAAGTAGAATAGGTAGCAGATCGGGAACATCAGCCCGATATTCTGCAGGGTGGAGAAAATGATTCCCCGCTTGAGATCACGGGCTCCCTTCTCGGAGAGGACAAAGCGCTCTTGTAGATATTTTGTAATCATAATTTTCATTCTGTTCTTTGTAGGAAAGGCAATAACGTCACGGAAGGCCTCTGCAGAGACCATCACAACTTCCAGGCGACAGCCCTCTGGTACTCGTCCCACATCAAGCGGTAGGTGCCATTTCGCTCCATAAGCTCATCGTGTGTCCCCTCCTCCACGATCGTTCCCTCCTTCATCACCACAATGCTGTCGGCGTGGCGTACCGTCGTGAGGCGGTGGGCGATCATCAGCACAGTTTTCCCTCTCGTGAGTCGGGTGAGAGCCTGGCGGATCAGGTGCTCGTTCTCCGGGTCGGCAAAGGCTGTCGCCTCATCGAGCACAACGATCGGGGCGTCCTTAAGAATGGCTCGCGCAAGCACGATGCGTTGCATCTCGCCACCGGAGAGATAAGTTCCTTCGGCACCGACGAGCGTATTGAGTCCCTCAGGAAGTCGATTGAGGATCTCTCGGCTCTGAGAGAGGTCGATAGCCCTGTTGACCTCCTCAAGTGTCGCATCTGGAGAGCCATACCTGACGTTTTCGAGAATGGTGGTCTTGAAGAGGCGAGTATTCTGGAAGACAAAGGAGACACTTTTCATCAGTTTCTCCGGTGACATCTTCCTCACGTCTACACCACCGACTAACACCCGTCCTCCGGTCGTGTCCCAGAAACGCGGTATCAGCCGTGCAAGGGTGGTCTTACCACTTCCAGATGGCCCCACGAGGGCAATTGTCTTCCCCTCTGGGACGTTGAGGGTGACGTGGCTGACAGCGTCCTCCTTTGCGCCCTCATAACGGAAGGAGACATCCTCCAAAGACACACTGTAACCCTTTGGCTCCAGAGTTGTCTCTACGGTAGGAAGGGGAGCCGTCTCCGTCAGCCCCTCCAAGCGGCGGATCGCCTCTCCGCAGAGGAAGAAGTCCTGCGACAAATAGGCGCAGCGCATAATACTGAGAGCGATGACCGGTGTGATCAGGACGTAGAGAAACATATCCGAGATCACCACCACAGGATCTCCTCCGTGACCAATGAGGATGATTGCCACCGGGACGAGGACGAAAGCAAAGGCACTCGTCAACACCGTGTAGAGGGACATCGGGCGGCGACAGAGACGCGAATACTTCGTCACGAGATCCCTGTAGTCGATGATGCTAGTGTAGAAGCGCTTGAAGGAGAAGACCGTCTGCTGGAAGACCTTGACTACCGGGATCCCCCGGACATACTCGACTGCCTCGGCGCTCATACGCTCCTGGGCATCGAGGTACTGCCGCTGAAAACCTCCCCTCTCAGCACCCATCATGTATCCCATCAGGCCATAGGAAAGAAGTATCGGGACAAGGGCAGCGAGCCCCAGCTGCCAGTCCACCACGAAGAGGAGTACAAGGATCCCCAGCGGGGCGACAACGCTGCTCGCGACATCCGGCAGGAGGTGTGCCACAAGCGTGTGCGTCATGCTCGAGTCCTCATCGATGATCTTCCGCATCCGACCGGTATCCTGACGGTCAAAGAATCCAAGTGGCGTACGCAAAAGGCGATCCATGGCAAATCGACGCATATTCGTCTCCACCCTAAATGCAGCCAGGTGAGAGAGCATTAGAGCACCGAAGTAGAGCAGCACAGTAGCAACAGAGACGACAAATGCCCACAGGGCATACGATCTGATGGGTGTCTCCGCAATGTCTCCACCTGCCGTAAGAAGGGTGCGCACCACCAGCCAGACGAGGACGAAAGGCACCAGCGATAGCAATCCATTGAGCGCCGAGAGGACGATGGAGAGCGGTATGAGGAGCTTACGCTTACCCATATACTCTCCCAGTTTCTTAAATGTATTCATAACTACTTATGTATTAATGGTTTCAAATGGCTTCAACAGCTCCGTCCACCCCGCCATACTGTAGCGGGAGTATTGATTGAGAGCAAGGTCGATCTCCTCATCCGTATATTCATCGTGCTCCACCAGTTCGGCAAAGATGTGCGCCCAGGATGAGCAGAGGATATGGATAAGGAAGGGCGATATATTGACCTCCAGATGAGGGTAGCGCTCCTTCATCAGACGCAAATACTCATTCCCTATCTCCGTCTGAGTGGCAATGATCCGATCCATGAAGTGCTCCAGCGATGACCCCTCGCAGTGGAAAAGCAGAAGGCGAAGCTCCGGGCGGTAAGCCTTGATAAGCTCCTTCATCCTCAGCTGATGGTCGAGGGAGAGCTCCGGCATCCGGAATACCCTCAGATCAAGGAAATCCTTGTCGTTGTGCGCTGAGAGATACCTGTCCAGCTCCTTGAGCAACGGGGCAAGGACAGCACGGAATAGGGCATCCTTGTCAGTAAAGTACCTGTAAATCGTGCCCACCGCCACGCCAGACCGCTTCGCTATGGTGCGAATCGAAGTCTCTCGCACGCCGTGCTCGATGAATTCCTCGCGTGCGACCGTCACAATGAGCCGACGGACCTCTTCCTTCAGATACTGCATCTCAGTGGGTGTCTCAGAAGTGAATGTTGCTCGTCTTTGTTCACAAAAAAAGCGCACCATTCGATGAGCGAATGGTGCGCCTTTTCAGGGGTGATCACGGGGAGTGCCCGCATAGGAATTCTTCTTCTCATTAGCCTCTAATATAATCGGTACGAAGGTACCACGGCTTACTTCTCCCGTCAATACTCTCTTTCTATGATTTTGGAGTATCACGTGAAAGTCCACCGCACGCCGGCGTACGGCAAGGAAGCTAAGGCGAGACTTGTGTCATCTACTCACTTTTAGGTATATTTGTGCAGTAAAACTTTATTATGAGGACGCAAAGTCGAAACATTTATCACAACAGTTTTATATAATATGGACAAGAAAAGTATCAAGGGGACTGAGACAGAGAAGAACCTGCTGAAGGCATTCGCAGGCGAGTCTCAGGCACGCAATCGCTACCACTTCTCCGAGAGCGTTGCTCGCGAGGAGGGCTATGGTCAGATCGCAGACTTCTTCAAGCAGACAGCAGACCAGGAGCGCATGCACGCCAAGATGCTCTTCTCTCACCTCGAGGGAGGAGAGGTAGAGATCACCGCCGGCTACCCCGCAGGCAAGATCGGCACCACGCGTGAGAATCTCCAGCTCGCCATCGCCGGTGAGCATGAGGAGTGGACCCATATGTACCCCACCATGGCCGACAAGGCTGAGGAGGAGGGCTTCAAGGAGATTGCCACTCTGATGCGCAACATCGTCAAGTCTGAGAAGGAGCACGAGCGCATCTACCAGCTCTTCCTCGATCGTCTCGAGAAGGATGACCTCCTGAAGGAGGAGGAAGAGGTAGAGTGGAAGTGCCGCGTCTGTGGCTTTGTCTTCAAGGGCAAGGTACCTCCCACGAAGTGCCCCATCTGCAAGCATCCGCAGGGCTA
This sequence comes from Porphyromonas bennonis DSM 23058 = JCM 16335, assembly GCF_000375645.1. Classification (GTDB taxonomy): domain Bacteria; phylum Bacteroidota; class Bacteroidia; order Bacteroidales; family Porphyromonadaceae; genus Porphyromonas_A; species Porphyromonas_A bennonis. The sequence goes on from NZ_AQWR01000013.1 coordinate 19,309, forward strand.
CTTCGAGCGCATCTCTGACGCTCCGGTGATCTGATAAGCGATCCCCGAGAGCTCAGCTGAGCTCCTGACAACACTAAGTGCAGCATCATAGGTCCCCGACCTATGGTGCTGCTTTTTTGTACCCTAGACCGAAGCATAAGACCAAGCCGGGCAGGCACCGCGCTGAGACATGGACCATCCGCAACAGAGCAAGCGCTACAAGGGCTTGTGGATAGAGCGAAATCTATTTGCGGTAATAGATAAACGACAATCCGGGAGAGGAGACAGACGACACCTCGGCTCCTGATCCGGCGATGAGGTGAAGCGACACAACGAGAGCAAGACGACGACTGCGCCGACAGAGACGCCCCTGCCCCTAAGTGTGCAAGGAAAGGCAGCACACTTCGGTCAGAAAAGATCAGATCGTGGGTGAGGAGAAAATAAAAACCCGATCCGGGTGGGAAAGATCAGCGGACGAGCACCTGCCCGAAGCGGGTCCAGAGGCGACGGCTCACACCTATATATATGACCACAGTCGGGTGCTGTGAGGATCAAGCTTGGATATATTATTAAATTACTTACTAATTAGACTCATATTAGACAGAAAAAGAATTATACCAGGTTTGGACGAATGAATATTAGTTTAGCATCTATAATTCAAAAAGTTTAGCTATCTTAGCACCCAGATAAGCCATAGCACTTCACTTTCTCGGCAGAGGTCAGGAAGCTGAAGCACCGGCAAGTCACCGTACAGGACCCTCGCCACGAGGGTCACCACACCATTCACCACCGATCGGCTCTCGAGTGTTACTCGAGGCGGCGGTCGACAGAAACCTTAAGCCACCAACGTATGTCACCTTACTTAGTACTTGGTCTGACACTGGGATACTTCCTCCTGATGTTCCTCGTCTCCTACAGGGCGGGGCGCGAGGCGGACAATGCGGGATTCTTCATCGGAAACCGGTCCAATAACTGGATGGTCGTCGCGATAGCGATGATCGGCTCGGGCATCAGCGGCGTCACCTTTGTCTCCGTCCCGGGGATGGTCTCCGGCAGCAGCATGGCCTACCTGCAGATGGCGCTCGGCTTCATCGTAGGGCAGGCGCTGATCGCCTTTGTCCTGGTGCCGCTCTTCTACCGCATCAAGCTCTTCTCCATCTATGAGTACCTGCGGGATCGCTTCGGGATGACGAGCTACAAGACCGGAGCGTGGCTCTTCTTTGTCTCCAAGATGCTCGGTGCCTCGGTGCGGATCTTCCTCGTCGTGCTGACGATGCAGCTGCTGGTATTTGACCCGCTGGGGCTGCCCTTCCTCCTCAATGTCCTGATGACGATCGCCTTTGTCTGGATCTACACCTTCTTCGGCGGAGTGAAGAGTATCGTCAGCGTCGATGTGCTCAAGACGATCTGCCTCGTCGCCTCTGTCGTCCTCTCGATCGTCTTCATCGCCAAGGGGCTGGGGCTCGACTTCGGTGGCGTGGTGACGACGATCCGGGAGAGTCAGATGTCGAGGGTCTTCTTCTTTGACGACATCAATGACGGGCGCTACTTCTGGAAGCAATTCCTCGCCGGCGCCTTCACCATGGTGGCGACGACGGGACTGGATCAGGACATGATGCAGCGCAACCTTAGCTGCAAGAGCGACACGGAGGCGCGGCGAAATATGATCGTCAGCTCGATCTTCCAATTCTTTGTCATCGCCCTCTTCCTCATGCTCGGAGTGCTGCTCTACACCTACGCTGAGCAGATGGGCATCCAGCTGCCGGAGAGCAGCGACCAGGTCTTCCCCTTCCTCGCTACGGGTGACTTCTTCCCGGAGATCGTCGGGATCCTCTTCATCATCGGCCTTGTGGCGGCAGCCTTCCCGGCAGCCGGCTCGGCGCTGACCGCCCTCACCACCTCCTTTACCATCGACATCCTGGGGGCGAAGGAGAAGGAGGAGAAGCGCCTCGAGAAGACCCGCAAGTGGGTCCATGTGGGGATGGCACTGCTGATGGGCGTATGTATCATCGCCTTCGAGATACTCAATAACACCTCTGTCATCAATGCCGTCTACGTCCTCTCCAGCTACACCTACGGCCCGCTGCTGGGACTCTTCACCTTCGGCATCATCTCCAAGCGGCGGGTGCGCGACCGTCTGATCCCCATCGTGGTGATCCTGTCGCCGATCCTCTGCTACATCCTCGACAGCAACTCGGTAGAGTGGTTTGGCGGCTACCACTTCAGCTACGAGATCCTGATCATCAACGCCCTCTTCACGATGCTGGGGCTGCTGATCTGTAGTCATAAGGCGGAGAAGGCATGAGTAAAGAGCAGTCCAAGGGGCGCATCGTCGCGATCGACCTGATGCGCGGGATGACAGTCGCCGGAATGATCCTCGTGAATAACCCCGGCTCCTGGGGGCATATGTACGCTCCTCTGCAGCATGCAGAGTGGACCGGGCTGACACCGACGGACCTGGTCTTCCCCTTCTTCCTCTTCATCATGGGAGTGTCGATGTACCTCAGCCTCTCCAAGAGTCACTTCACCCTCAATAGACAGACGGGGTGGAAGGTACTCCGCCGGACGCTCCTGCTCTGCCTCATCGGCTGGGTGGTGGGCTTCGTGGCGGTCTTCCTGAGACGGTGGTTCCACCCCGATCCGGAGGCTGATCTCACGGAGCGGCTGCTCCATGCGGTGGACTACCTCCCCCACATGCGGATCTCCGGGGTATTTGTCCGGCTGGGCCTCACCTACGGACTGGGGGCGTTGCTCCTGATGACGATCCCACACAAGCGGTTGCCGGCACTCATCGGTGCGACGCTGGCGGGATACGCGCTGCTCCTGCTCTTGGGGGATGGGTACGTCTACGGACCGGAGAACATCCTCTCCCGGATCGACCGCGCCATCCTGACGGAGAACCATATGTACTCCGACAACGGCATCGACCCTGAGGGACTGGTAAGCACCATCCCCGCCGTGATGCAGGTGCTGATCGGCAGCCTCGTAGGCGAGCGCATGATGCGTCATGAGGGCGACCGAAGGATCCTAGGGCTGCTCATCTCAGGGCTCTTGATGGCCCTCGTCGGCTACCTGCTCTCCGGCTGGCTCCCGGTAAGCAAGAAGATCTGGTCCCCCACCTTTGTCCTCATCACCTGCGGACTGGGGGCGACCCTGCTGGGTCTGCTCGTCTGGCTGACGGAGGAGCGGGGTGGCGAGAGATACCTCGCATTCTTCCGTCCCTTTGGAGCCAATGCACTCTTCTCCTACCTCGCCTCGACGGTGCTCTGCCTGCTCTTCCTCTACATCCCCGTGACGTCGGATGGACTCGGTATCGCCGGGCTGTCATGGCGTCTGCTCTCGGGAGCGATAGCCGAGCCGAAGCTCGCCTCTCTCACCTACTCACTGATATTCCTGGGCATCAATTGGCTGATCGCCCATACGTTATATAAGAAAAACATATTCATCAAGCTATGATACTAATCGCCGACAGTGGGTCCACCAAGACGGAGTGGACCGCTATGGATGATCTGACGGGGGAAGTGACGGGACACGCCTACACGAAGGGGCTCAATCCCTACTTCGTCACCGAGGAGGAGATCCGGGATGAGATCCGGACAAAGCTCCTGCCGATGCTCCCCGTGGACTGCTTCACGAGGATCTACTTCTACGGATCCGGAGCGAGGGACGAGAAGCAACCGATGATCCGTCAGGCCATCAGCAGTCTGCTGGTAGGCGAGGTGACGGTAACGACCGACATGCTCGGTGCTGCCCGCGCCCTCTGCGGTCACGAGCCCGGCATCGTCTGCATCCTCGGCACCGGCGCCAATTCCTGCCGCTACGACGGCGAGGCGATCGTCGCCAACGTCCCCCCGCTCGGCTACATCCTCGGCGACGAGGGTAGCGGCGCGGTCCTCGGCAAGCACTTCATCGCCGACCTCCTCAAGGGACTGCTCCCGGAGAGCGTCGAGAGAGACTTCGAGGAGACCTATCCGGAGATCACCACCGCCACCGTCCTTGAGCGGGTCTATAAGGAGTCACAGCCCAATCGCTTCCTCGCCTCGCTCGCTCCCTTTATCCGTAAACAGATCGACGTACCTGAGGTGCGGTCGATGGTCGGGGAGTGCTTCCGCTCATTCTTCAGGAGAAATGTGAAGCTCTACGACAACTGGGAGACCACGCCGGTCCACTTCGTTGGCTCCATTGCGCACAACTTCCACGCTGTCCTCGAGGAAGCAGCCGAGGCAGAGGGCATACATCTCGGACAGGTCCTCTCCGTACCGATGGAGGGGCTGGTTCGCTACCACACGATCAAGAAATGAGTACCGACTTCACCAATATCACCGAGTCCGCCTCCCTCTACGACCACTTAGAGGATAAGAGTACGCTCGAGCTGCTCACGGACATCAATCGCGAGGACCACAAGATCGCCGATGCAGTCTCGGACGTGATCCCCGCCATAGCCGCCCTCGTGGACGACATCCTGCCGAGGATGGAGCGAGGCGGTCGAGTCTTCTACATCGGCGCAGGCACCAGCGGACGTCTCGGCGTCCTCGACGCCTCCGAGATCCCGCCCACCTACGGCATGCCGCCGACGCTCTTCATCGGTCTGATCGCCGGCGGAGACTATGCCCTCCGGCACCCGGTGGAGAATGCGGAGGACATCGCCGACCAGGCCTGGGCGGATATGTCCGCCTACGACATCGGGGAGGACGACTCCGTCATCGGCATCGCCGCCAGCGGCACCACACCCTACGTCCTCGGCGGACTCAGGGAAGCCAATCGCAGGGGGCTCGTCACCGGAGGTATCACCTCCAACCCCGGCTCCCCCATCGCCCTCACCGCCAAGCACCCCATCGTCACCGTCGTCGGACCGGAGTACGTCACAGGCAGCTCCCGCATGAAGAGCGGCACGGCGCAGAAGATGGTGCTCAATATGATCTCCAGCTCTCTCATGATCCACATGGGTCGCGTGGAGGGCAATCGCATGGTCGACATGCAGCTGAGTAATAAGAAATTAGTCGAGCGCGGCACCCGCATGCTGATGGACTACTACGACTGGGCCCACGACCGGGCTCAGTCGGAGCTCCTCGAGGCAGGATCCGTCCGCGCCGTCCTGGACAAGTATACCAAGTGATGAAAAATAGAAAGACAACCCTCCTCCTACTGCTCCTACTCCTCTCCCTCACCGGCACGGCGCAGGAGAAGCTCCTCCCGCGCGCCACTCCCGCTGAGATGGGTATGGATGCGGCTACCCTCGCCCGCTGCGACAGTGCCATCACGACCGCCATCGCAGACACGCTCCTCCCGGGTGGCGTCCTGGCGGTGGTTCGGGATGGAAAAATGGTTTACCTCAAGGCCTACGGCCACCGCAGCCTCACCCCCACGGTGGAGCCGATGACCGTCGAGACGCTCTTCGACATGGCGTCGGTGACAAAGCCCATGGCGACCGGCATCAGCATCATGCAGCTCCTCGAGGAGGGGCGGATCACGCTGCGTGACCGTGTCGCAGACTACCTCCCCGACTGGGACCCCAAGGATCCGATCCGCATCGGACACCTGCTGACCCACACCTCCGGACTGCCGCCCTACGCTTCCGTCCCCGAGGTACTCAAGCGAGACGAGGAGACCCCGCGCCGAGGGCTCGAGAAGCACATCGCCGAGGTGAAGCGTCTCTATGCCCCCGACGAGGGTCGGGTCACCTACAGCTGTCTCAATTTCATCACCCTCCAGTACATCCTCGAGCAGGTCACCGGCGAGACGCTCAAGGACTACGTCACCGGTCACATCTACCGCCCGATGGGGCTACGGCATACCGGATTTCTTCCCACCGGGAAGAACCTGAAGAACTGCGCCCCCACGGAGCTGCAGCCCGACGGACTTCCACTCCGCGGCGCCGTCCACGACCCGATGGCCCGTGAGCTCAATGGTGGCATCTCCGGCAATGCCGGGCTCTTCTCCACCGCCGAGGAGATGGCGGCGCTCTGTACCATGCTGATGGATGGCGGGCTCTGGCACGGCAAGCGGATCCTGATGCCGAATACGGTCCGGCTCTTCACCACCCTGCACCCCGCCTTCCCCAATGAGAGCCGCCGCACACCCGGCTTTGGCTCCTTCCCCAATATCTGGGCGATGGGCGACCTGCTCCACGAGGGGACCTTCGGCCACACCGGATACACAGGCACCTACGTCAGCATCGACCCTGAGACGCGCGTCGCCATCATCTGGCTCGCCAATCGGGTCCACCCGCACGACAATACCTCCACCACCCGACTCAATGAGGTGATCTCTAATATCGTCGCCTCCTCAGTCCTCAAGTAATCCCCATCTATGGCCCCTGCAATAGCCTCTTCACTAATACCGGTAAAAGAGAATTCTATTACCGCTAATAGAGAAAACTATTACCGGTAATAGTCACAACTAATACCGATAAAAGAAATCACCCCTGTGAACCAGGCCATTGCACTAACCCCTAAAGAACTCCCTCTCCTATGACAGTAAGACAAGATATCGCCCTTGCCCTGCTCCTCCTACTCTCCGCCCTCTCTGCCCCAGCACAGCTGCAGGTGGGCGCCGACCGGATGGACGAGATCGTCCGCCTCACCGAGGGGAAGAGCGTGGGACTGGTCGCCAATCAGGCGGCCGTGCAGACCGACCCGGCACACACCTTCCTCCTCGATGCCCTGATCGACAGCGGGGTCGAGGTGAAGCGCCTCTTCTCTCCCGAGCATGGCTTCCGCGCCATGGCAGATGCGGGAGCAAAGGTCGACTCCGCCACAGACCCGGTCTCCGGCCTCCCGGTCATCTCCCTCTACGGCAAGCACCATAAGCCGACGGCTGAGGACTTCGCCGGGCTGGATGTGGTCCTCTTCGACCTGCAGGACGTGGGGGTGCGCTTCTTTACCTACATCAGCACCCTCTACTACGTTATGCAGACCTGCGCCGAGACCGGCACGCCGATCATCATCCTCGACAGGCCCAATCCCCACGACGCGGTCGACGGTCCGGTGCTTAAGGATATGAAGTACCGCTCCTTCGTCGGGATGTTCCCCATCCCCGCCGTCCACGGGCTCACCATGGGCGAGCTGGGGCAGATGATCAATGGCGAGGGCTGGCTCGGTGAGGGACTCACCGCAGACCTGACCGTCGTCACCCTCCTCGGGTGGAAGCACGGCGACCCCTACAGCCTCCCCGTTCGCCCGAGCCCCAACCTCAGGAGCGACCGCGCCCTGCTGCTCTACCCTACCCTCTGCTTCATCGAGGGGACCTGCTGGAGCGAGGGACGCGGCACGGAGCAGCCCTTTGAGCAGACCGGATATCCGGACAAGCGGATGGGCAGCCACACCTTTACCCCACAGAGTATCGCCGGGGCACACGCCCCCAAGCATGAGGGCAAGGTCTGCTACGGACCCGACCTCACCGACTATACCGTCGAGCCGGGGATCAATATCGAGATCCTCACCGACATAGCCGCCCGCAGCAGCGCTGCCGGCGTCAGTCTGATCACCAGACCGAAGTTCTTTGACCTCCTCGCCGGAGGTCCCACACTCCGTCAGCAGCTGGAGTCAGGCGTCTCTCCCGAGGCGATCCGTGCCGGCTGGCAGGCGGACCTTCACGACTACATTTCCTTGCGTGCCCGCTACCTCCTCTATCCCGACTGCCGCTACGGCTGCAGCACAGGTGAGAGATGCTGTAGTACGACTCGCTAATCACTAATTATTTCACTCCAGCTATTATGAATGTCAAGACAGAGCTCTGCAGCAGATGGCGCCATAGCAGCACCCTACTCCTGGGGCTGCTGACCTGCCTCCTCCTGCTCCCCGCCACGCTGTCGGCCCAGTCGAGAGTGACGGTCAAGGGTACCGTCACCGACGAGACCGATCAGCCGGTCATGAGTGCATCAGTCAAGGTCATCGGCGTGCCCAATAAGGGTGCGATCACCGACCTGGACGGGCACTTCACCATCACTGACGTGGCCGCCGATGCCACCCTACGCATCTCCTTCGTCGGCTACATCCCGCAGGAGATCAAGCTCAACGGACGCACCAGCCTCACGATCAAGCTCCTGCCGGACAGCGAGCTCCTCGATGAGGTGGTCGTAGTCGGCTACGGTACCCAGAAGAAGGAGAACCTCACCGGAGCCGTCGCCAGCGTCGACGTCGAGAAGACGATGGGTAGCCGCCCACTCCCTGATGCTGCTCGCGGTCTCCAAGGTACCATCCCCGGTCTCTCCATTACCGTCCCTACAGGTGAGGTGGGTAGTAGCCCGGTCGTTAAGATCCGCGGTCAGATCGGATCCATAGCCGGAGGAAGTACACCTCTTATCCTCGTAGACAACGTAGAGGTACCCAGCCTCAACTACATCAACCCCAACGACATCGAGAGCATATCGGTGCTTAAGGATGCCGCATCAAGCTCTATCTACGGATCTAAGGCTGCCTTTGGTGTCATCCTGATCACCACAAAGAAAGGGGCGAAGACGGATGTCACAGACATCACCTACTCCAATAACCTAACCTTCCAGTCTCCCTTTAAGAAAATCGAGATGGCAGGAGTCGAGGGTCTGGAGTACACCCTGGACGCACATCGCAATATGAAACAGTCCGGACCTGCCGGCGGCTTCTGGAGAGTCGACGAGACCAGTATCGAGAAGGTCAGGGAGTGGCAGCAGAAGTATGGAGATCTCCCTGCCGACGCACCTGTCGTCTACGGGCGAGACTGGTGGTGGGACGGCACGCAGAAATTTGGCTATCGTCTCTACGACCCCATCTCCCAGATGGTCAAGCCGAGTGCCTTCTCACACAATCACAACCTCTCTCTGAATGGCAAGAGAGGAGACACCTCCTACAATCTCTCCTTTGGCTACCTAAGTCAGGACGGCATGATGAAGCCGGCTAAGGAGGATAACTATAGTCGCTTTACCTTCAATGTCAACCTCTCCACCAAGATCAACGATATGATCAGTGTGAGAGGTGGTGCCAGATACGCAGACGGCACCAAGCGCTACCCCAACGCCGCTTATGGCTTTGGTGCTGATCCGTGGCTCTATCTCTACCGATGGAGCCGGCTCTTCCCTCAGGGAGTACGCACCCAGCACGGAGAGATCATTCGTGATCCCTACTGGGATACCGTACAGGCCAATACCAATAGCGACCGCTCTCGGTACTCTAATTATACCGCAGGTCTGACCATAGACTTCACAGACAATTGGGATCTACAGGCAGACTACTCCTACACGACCACAGACTCTCGAAACATCTCCTCCATGCCTACCATGAGTGGAGCATTTCACTGGTATGGCGCAACCCCGTGGAAGGATGAGAATGGGGTACAGGTCTATGTGGATGAGAACGGAAACCCGACCTCGGAAGGCGGGATGCCGGCCTATCGTTTCCCGATGAACCAGTATAAGGCCAAGAGCAGCACCTACTATCGGATGGCCAGCTCGCTATCCGAGCTCCATACGTTCAATGCCTTTACGACCTACAACCTCCTCCTGGCAGACGCACACAAGATGAGGTTTATGCTCGGTACGAACATCACCGCCTCTGAGTGGGCAAGCCACTTCTCTCGCCGCGACGAGCTGAATATCACGGACAATCCGCAATTCAACTTCGCTGATGGTAAGGAAACCGTCGGTGGTGGTGCCGGCTGGGGATCGCAGGTAGGATTCTTCGGGAGATACAACTACTCCTATATGGACAAGTATCTCCTCGAGATGAACCTCCGCTACGACGGGACCTCTAAGTTCCCCAAGGATCTCCGCTGGCGCTGGTACCCCTCTCTATCCGCCGGATGGGTGGTAAGCAATGAGCAATTTATGGAGAGCATATCAGACTATCTCTCCTTCCTCAAGCTGCGTGCCTCCTGGGGTGTCATCGGTGACCAGTCTGTGTCAAACAACCTGTATCTCTCCACCATGGAGCTACGCAAGAACAGCTGGCTACACTCAGATGGCTCTCAGTTCTATGGACTGACGACTCCCTCACCCGTCTCCTCAAACATTACCTGGCAGGATATCGAGACCCTCAATCTGGGAGCGGATGTGCGCTTCTTTGATAATCGCTTAGGCTTCGTCTTTGAGTGGTATCAGAGGGACACGAAGAATATGATCATCGACGGCGAGGCTCTGCCGAATACCTTTGGTGCCGCTGCGCCTAAGGGCAACTATGGTCACCTCCGCACACGTGGATGGGAACTCGGAATGGACTTTACCCAGCACTTTGGTAATGACCTTACCCTGACCATCAACGCCAACATTGCCGATGCCATCACCGACATCGTCAAGGCTGCTGACTGGAACACTCCATGGGAGAATCGTCTGATCGACAACACCTTCACCACCGGTAAGAGGTACGGAGACCTCTATGGCTATGTAACAGACCGACTCTACCAGGCAGAGGACTTTGTCCACGACGCCGATGGCAATATCGTCCAGACCCATGTCATCTGGGAGGGTAACGATAAACTGACCAATAAGCTCGCAGGTGACAACCCTGTCTATCAGACCTACTTCGAGGACGGCAATCAAGTCTTGCTAAATAGCCCCGGTGACGTCAAGTATGTAGATGTCAATGGGGACGGATACATTACGCCAGGTAAGGGCACCTATGGAGATCCCGGCGATCGGGTGGTGATAGGAAACTTCACACCCCGCTATGAGTGGGGACTTCGTCTCGGTGCTGAGTGGAAGGGTCTCGACTGCTCCATCTTCTTCCAGGGAGTGGGCAAGCGTAAGATCTGGGGTAGTGGTCAGCTCGCCATCCCGGGATACTTCGCCAAGGAGGGAGCTATGCCAAGCACCTTTGCCAAGGACTACTGGAGACCTGATCGCACGGATGCATTCTACCCCAGAGCTTGGAATAACAGTGGCGCAAACCAGGGCTTTAACCTCAAGACGCAGAGCCGCTATATGCTCGATATGTCCTATGCCCGCATCAAGAATATCACGCTCGGCTACACGCTGCCAAAGAAGTGGACCCACTACGCCGGTCTCAAGACGGTACGTATCTATGGTACGATGGAGAACTTCTTCACCTTCGACAAGCTGCGCGGTCTGCCAATTGACCCCGAGGCTGTCTCCGGAGCTTCGATGCTACGAACCGACGGCAATTATAATATGGGTCGCACCGGTACATCCAATCCTTCCTTTAAGTCCGCATCTCTCGGACTTCAGATCACTCTATGATTAACCTCTCAGAATCACAAATCATATGAGACTCAATATATCAAACATCATATCCGGCCTAGCACTTCTGTTGCTCACGCCTATCTGCCTATCCAGCTGCTCGGATCTCCTCGACAGACCTCCTAAGACTTCTGTCAATGACGATGCTACCACCTGGAGTGACGAGAACCTGATCCGTAACTATGTCAATGATCTTATACCTAAGTTCTTCATAGGCTATGACGACACGGACATGCACACCGGAGACTTTAGCGACGACGCTGTCTACATGGGACGACAGGGTAACTTCCGCCGATCAGTACCCTCCTCATCCATCTGGAATATGAAGACTCTCCGCAGCATCAATCTGCTGAGCGATCGGCTCGACACCCATGCCAAGGGCAAGCTCACAGATGAGGCGTACAACCACTGGATGGGCGTGGCTCGCTTCTTGAGAGCGTACGACTATGCACTCCTGACCCGTCAGTGGGGAGATGTACCCTACTACGATCATCTCATCGGCGATAGCGAGCTGGACGAGCTCTACAAGGAGCGTACCCCTCGTAACGAAGTAATGGATCACGTCTATGACGATCTTAAGTTTGCCCTCGAGAATGTCCGACTAAGCGATGGTGACCAGCAGATCAATCGTTACTGGGTAGCCGGTGTAGCTGCTCAGATAGCACTGACAGAGGGATCCTGGCAGAAGTACTATTATAAGAATCAGGAGCGTGCAAAGAAGTTCTTCACCTTCGCACAAGAGGCATGCGAGATGATCATCTCCAGCGGCAAGTATCGCATCGATGGCGACTACAAGTCTCTCTACACCTCTGAGAGTCTCGCCGACAATAGGGAGTGCATCATCTACAGAGTATATGACCTGACCACCAATGTAGGGCACATGCTGGCTCACTACAGCAATACCGCCAACTCTATCGCCATGGGTGGCACCACTGACCTCCTCAAGTCCTACATCTGCGTAGACGGCAAAGTGAGATCCGAGTCCGACATTAATGGTGCTGACTCCTACCGCCTGTCGGAGATGATCAAGACGACTGACTCTCGGTTTGAGGCAACCTTCTATGATCAGCCCACTCCTATGTCCAAGGGCTCATACTTATTCCCGAATAAGTTCTTTCCCCGTCGTCTTGAGGGTGTGAATCCTCTGCCACCGGAGTATCAGGGAGCTAAGAATACGACAGATGCCCCGATACTGAGATATGCGGAGATCCTTTTGATAGACGTAGAGTCTAAGGCTGAGCTTGCCACAATGGGCGGCTCACCGGTGACTCAGGAAGATCTCGATCGTACCATCAATACCATCAGGAAGCGCCCTCTCGCCAAGGAGGCCGTAGCCAAGGGCGTCCAGCAGACTGCACCTCTACAGCTGGCAGCTCTCCCCAACGATCCGGACCGCGACTCCTCTGTGAGTCCAGTTCTGTGGGAGATCAGGCGGGAGCGTCGTATGGAGTTCGCATTTGACGGTATGCGCTTCGGTGACCTCAAGCGATGGGGCAAGCTGGAGTACATGGACACCTCTAAGAATACAGATCTCCTCTCCGGCTCGTGGGTAGACTTCCAGTCAGACAACGTCACGCTTGACAGTAAGAACATCGGTGTGACAGCCGTCGTCGCAGAGGATGGCACCATGATCGTCTACAATGGCAAGAACGAAGCTGCACTTAAGGGCTTCTTCCACGAGACCTCCACGGAGGGTCGTCAGCCCTTCCTCGGACTTGTAAATGTCAATCCCTACCTCACTCCGGTCGGAAAGAATCAGATGGACGACTACAAGAGTAAGGGCTACGTACTGAAGCAGACCGAGGGATGGCCGCAGCAGTAATTGTCTCACTCGAAGATAATGACTATAGAATATGAAACTCAAAAACATACTACCAGCTCTCCTGATGGCCTGTCTCGGTCTGTCACTCGGACTGACTACCACAGGATGTAGCGATAAGTTTCCTACTAACGTGGAGTCTCCCGACAAGGCAGAGCTCCTCGGTCTAAAAATAATCAATGCAGGTAAGAATGGCGATCAGGTGGTAGAGGGAGTCGTTGATGACTTCTCTAAGACGATCTCGTTCCCTCGCATTGATCCTGAGACCGACCTGTCCGCCCTCAAGTTTGAGGCAAAGATGGCACCCGGAGGTGCCCTCGACAAGGAATCCTATGCAGTAGAGGTCCCCGAGGGGAGCGACCGCCAGACAATCATCGTCAAGGTGGTCAATGGCAAGCACTTCCGGGAGTACTTCGCAACGATCCGACTGCTGGTGCCGGTCTATGGAGCTGACTTTGACAAAACCAAGATCCACGACTACACCGCAGCGACACTCAAGGACTCCCATCCGGAGTATAATGGCTTCGGTGGTCTGGTGACTCGTGGAGCAGGTATGAGCGAGAAATGGGTCGTCGTACCGGCTCGAAGCTCGGTCGGTGCTCACGTCTTCCGGACCGAGGATCTGCTGGCTGGTAAGTTTGACCCCATTAAGCTCAATACTAATGGCATCAGCGGCGGTATTTTCCCGATCAATATGGCAGAGGTCATTGGGGATCATATCTACATCTCCAACCTTGCCGGTGCACTAAATGCCAAGGTGTACCACTGGACCGACCCATCCAAGGCTCCTGACTTGCTCCTTAAGTTTGATGCTAATAATATCGATGGCGGCGGTAAGCGCTACTTCGACAACTTCTCCATCACATTGGATGAGCAGGGTAATGGATACATCTATACAGGGGATAATGCTCAGACCAATATCCTCCGATTCCCTGTCAAAGGCTTTACTCAGGCGGACGTCGATGCGTGCTCTGTGCTCTCCTCTCACAAGGGGCAGTCTCCTTACGTCACGATGCTTAGAGCGGGTAACTCTAAGTACTACTTACTCGATGGATTTGAGATGCCGCTTAAGGTGACCGATTCACAGGGGAATGCACTCTACACCACCGGGAGTACGACCCTTCCGGTCAATCTCCAGAGTAGTAGAGTAGTTTACTTCAATGGTGAGCGTTATCTAATAGGTGTAACAGCCGCTCGTAGAGGCGAACAGTCTCCTGTACTTATGGTGTACAACATCACTAAGGGTAGGGACGAGCTGGAGGGCATCAAGATACTTGATGAGTCCGGACAGAAACCGCTCCTGGAGGTCTCACTACAGGGAACCACGAATGCTGCACCCGGAACCAACACCGGCTACTTTATCAAAAAGGATAAGGATGGCAAGGACGCTACCCTCTATCTCTTCGGCTTCCACAGCAATGCAGGATTTGCCATAGCAGAGATTCCTGCCAAGACCCTTGATGACTAATCACTAAGCCATCTATTTTCCGTTATGTGAGATCTCCCCGGCAGGTCTTAGCTTGTTACCAGGCTCAGATCGTCTCGGGGAGATCTTTTTTCTGTACATTTACTAAAGTAACATGAGATACAGACCACTATACAATATCGCCGTCGCACTCCTGATGATCGTAGGACTGGCGGGGTGTAAGAGGGAGGGTGGATCCGGCAGTGATCCCAACCCACCAGAACCAGTCCCACAGATGCCTACGATAAAGATCCCTCGTGGTGAGCTACGTGCCGTCTGGATGACGACGGCATGGGAGCTGGACTGGCCACACGGCAACTATAATCCTAAGGTGCAGAGAGAGCTCTACACTGACCGACTAGACTTGCTCCGTAAGTATCACTTCAATGCCGTCTTCTTCCAAGTGCGCCCCATGGGCGACGCCTTCTATGACTCAAAGTATGAGCCATGGAGTAAGTATATCACAGGTCAGAGGGGACAAGATCCGGGGTATGATGTCCTCGACTTTATGATCAAGGAGGCACATGAGAGAGGGATAGAGTTTCACGCTTGGATCAATCCCTACCGCATCGAGACTCGACCGGACAATAAAAAAGCCTTCGACCCACTGCACCCCTCCATCCCCAGGGAGTGGGTGTGGGATCTGGAGAAGATCCGGATGTACAATCCGGCCCTTCCCGAAGTAAGGCAGAGGCTGCTGGATATCATCGATGAACTACTGACAAAGTACCCGGGCATCGATGGGATACACTTCGATGATTACTTCTACCCCGAGCAGAGTCAAGGGGCATTTGACGATGCAGCAGACTACAAGAAGTACGGCTCTGAGTACAGCACCATCACGGATTTCAGAATCGATAATGTCAATAAGATGGTCTCCTCTGTCAGTCAAATGCTACGGACGAAGCATCCCGGCGTCACATTCTCCATCTCCCCCGGATCCAATGCAGATCATAACCTCAAGGATCTCTATGCTGACACCCGACACTGGTGTAAAAATGGCTGGCTTGACTTGATCATCCCCCAGCTCTATCAAGCGATCAATCCCACTAGTCAGTCAGGTTTTTATCAGAGGCTCTCTTGGTTCTGCCAGTTTAGCTACAAGACTCCCCTGGCAGTAGGTCACGCCGCCTATCGAGTGGGAGAGGCGGGGTTTAGCACCAATGCAGATGAGATCAGCAAACAGATCACCATTGCCAGGAAAGACTCAAGGGTCTATGGTAGCATCTACTATAGGTTGCAAGATCTGGTGGACAATAGAGGAGGTATCCTTGATCGACTCAGTAAAGAATACCCTACAGTGATGCCTCTCCCCTGCTTCTCACGGACGACAAAGGCAGTATCACCTGTTAGAGACCTCAGCTATAAAGATGGACGGCTCACGTGGGTCACTACCGGGAAGACTCGATCTGTCATCTACTTCACCTCCTCTGTAGATCAAGAGGCTGTAGTACTAGACATTACCGAAGGGAGCTCCCTTGAGGTAAGCCGCAAGGGGTATTATTGCGTAACAGCACTCAATGAGGATAATCTCCAGAGCAAGATCTCCGAAGTTTTGGAGCTAAAATAATTCACCACAACTAAGACACAGATAATTACTTATGAAAAGAATATTGTATGGAGTGGTGGCGGTGCTGCTACCACTGATGGCAGGCGCTCAGGTCGTCGAGCCGAGGATGATGAGGGATGAGGGACAGAAGGCCGCCGCAGAGGCGTGGGCCGACAGCGTCCTCGCCACCCTCTCGCCCCGGCAGCAGGCGGCCCAGCTGATCATGCCGATGACTTGGCCCAAGGTGGACAAGGCGGGACTGGACAACTGGCACCGACAGGTGCTGGAGGGGGAGTTTGGCTGCGTCCTCTGGCAGAAGGGCAGCCCCAAGGATGTGGTTCGGCTCGCCAATTGGATGCGTCGCGAGGCACGCGTGCCGATGCTGGTGGCTATGGATGGCGAGTGGGGGCTCTCGATGCGCTTCTCCGACTCGATGAAGTGGCCCCGAAACATGCTCCTCGGCGCCACCGACAACCCCCGACTGGCTTATGAGTACGGTCGGGCAACGGCGGAGGAGGCGCACCGCGTCGGCATCCACGTCAACTTTGCCCCTGTCCTGGATGTCAATAGCACCCCCGCCAACCCTGTCATCGGCAACCGAAGTCTCGGCTCCTCGCCCGACCTGGTGATCCGTATGGGCCTTGCCTACTCCAAGGGTCTCGAGGACAATGGCCTCCTCTCTACGGCGAAGCACTTCCCCGGCCATGGGGACACCTCCACCGACTCCCACAAGACCCTCCCGGTGATCAATCGCACCCGCGCTCAGCTGGAGGAGGTGGAGCTCGCTCCCTTCCGCGCCTACATCCGTGAGGGCTACGGCGGTATGATGGTGGGGCACCTCAGCGTCCCCGCCCTCGGCACGGGTCCACTGGCGACCAGTGCCGTCCCCGCTGTCGTCACTGACCTGCTTCAGCGTGAGATGGGCTTCAGCGGACTGATCTTCACCGACGGTCTGGGGATGAAGGGGATCGTCGACGGTGCCGGGGAACTGGGCGTCTACGTCACCACGCTCCTCGCCGGCGCCGATATCCTCGTAGCGCCGACAGACCCCTTCGAGGCGCTCGACGACGTGACCGCAGCGGTCGACAAGGGGATCCTCTCCCAGGCGGAGATCACTCGCCGCTGCCGCAAGGTGCTCGTCTGGAAGCACCTCCTCGGTGCCGACAGCCGTGAGCCGCTGGAGACGAAACAGCTCGATGCCGACCTCCACCCGAGAGCCTCTCGAGAGCTCCTCGACCGGATCTACGAGGGTGCCATGACACTGGTAAAGAATGAGCAAGGCATCCTCCCGCTTCATAAGGAGGATCGGGTCGCCCTCCTCACCTACGGGGACGACTCCGCCGACCTCCTTCGCTCCACCATCAGCCGGGTGGCGAAGGCTGACGGATACACCATCCGTCGCTCCACCGGTCCCGCTGCGCGTCGGGCCATCCTCAACAAGCTCCGCTCCTACGACAAGGTGGTGGTTGCTGTCACGTGGAAGGGCTTCGCTCCCGGTGAGGATCTGACGAAGCTCCTCGGTGAGACGAAGAGCGTCCTCCTCTTCCACACCTCCCCCTACGCCGCCCTCGACTATATGGAGGCGATGAAGGCTGCGACTGCCGTCGGCTTTGCCTACGACACCCGGTCGGAGGGGATGCGCGCCATGGGCCGAGCGCTGACAGGCGAGCGCCCCATCTCCGGCAAGCTCTCCGTCGACCTCCCGCCCCTCTACAAGCAGGGCGACGGTATCGTGATCGGCAAGTAAGGGCACTATTTATAAAAAAGGAGCGTCCCCGATGGTCGTGTAGATCATCGGGGACGCTCTGTGTCTATGTCAGGAGATCACTCAGCTGTGTCGGCTGTGTGATGGACAGGAGCGGAGCCACTGATCGGCTCCATCTCATAATTGTGCTCAGGATTGTACTTCATCGTCCAGAGGAAGGGGATCCAGACGAAGAGGCCGCCCACGATAGCACCGATATCAGCCTGCTCGCTCCGACTGAGCACCGCATTGACCGTCTTATAGCCCTCCTTCTCGATACGAATGTTCGTCGATGAACCGACGATCTTCGTATCAGAGTAAGTGACCGGGGTAGTCCCCAGATACTGGCCATCGGCATACACCTTGGCCCCCTCGGGCGTGGTGCGGAAGACCGTCGAGCTGGCACAGCTCGAGAAGAGGATCAGAGCCGCCATAAAGACAGCTGCGACCTTGACAAAACCCTGTCTCATAATCAATAAATAATCAGGTGTGAGTGAATCTTCATTAAAATCTCACGCCAAATGTACTCAAAAGATCCATTCTCACAACACCCCCCAGGGCTGACGCATTTGAGCCTTAAGGCAAAGAAGTGATAATCCCTGTCGCTGTGCAATCCTGTCGACTGATCCCAGCCATGCCGATCCCGCAGGGGCGAAGCCCCGGAGGGATCATCGCTTTTTAGACCGGGTGTCGAGGCACGAAGTGCCGAAGACCCCGGGACCTAGTGATTTCCCAATACATCAGGAGAAGACTCCCCTGACAGAGAGGGCTATACTCTGCGGCCGAAAGCAGGCGATAGAGCAAAAAAAGCTCAGGCTGAGGGGCGGTGAAGCCGATCAGCCTGAGCTTGGTTTATTAGATGGAGACGGCGGTTAGGCCGTCAGGTGTGCGGGGATTACATCCACTTACCGGGCTCGTCCTCGACCTTCTTCTCCACCTCAGAGGGAGCCTCTGCGACATCCTCCTCGGGACGTGAGAAGTCCATAGCGAGGTATCTCTGGTACTTGGTGTAGCGGTACTTGGCATCCTCGAGGGCAGCACCGTAGAGCGCCTCGGCGTCGTCGGGGAAGAGCTTGTCGAGAGAGCGGTAGCGCACCTCACCCATGATGAAGTCGTGGAAGAGGTCCCACTTCGGCTCCTTGGAGTCGAACTGGAAGGGGTTCTTACCCTGCTCCTCCAGACGGGGATCGTAGCGCCAGAGCTGCCAGTAGCCACACTCAACGGCGCGCTTCTCCTCCTCCTGGGTCTTACCCATACCGGCACGGAGTCCGTGATTGATACAGGGGCAGTAGGCGATGATCAGTGAGGGACCATCAAACTCCTCAGCCTCGCGGATCGCCTTGAGCGCCTGAGCCTGATTGGCCCCCATGGCGATCTGGGCGACGTAGACGTAGCCGTAGCCGGCAGCCATCATACCGAGGTCCTTCTTGCGGAAGCGGCGACCATTGGCAGAGAACTGTGCCACAGCGGCACGCGGGGTAGACTTAGAGCTCTGACCACCGGTATTGGAGTAAACCTCCGTATCGATGACGAGGACATTGACGTCAGGTGCCTGTGCCAGCACGTGGTCGAGACCACCGTAACCGATATCATAAGCCCAGCCGTCACCACCGATGATCCAGTGAGACTTCTTGGTGATGTAGTGACGGAGATCGTCGATGAGACGACCACCCTCGGTAGCATCATTCTCTACCAGAGCACGGATCTCATCAGAGAGCTCACGGCAAGCCTGAGCGTCCTCGTGCTTCTCGATCCACTCCTTGAGGAGCTCCTTAGTCTTCTCCTGACCGATCTCGATCTTGCCATCAACGACATCCTGCGCGATGGTGAGGAGACGCTCGCGGAGCTTCTTATTGGCGAGGTACATACCGTAGCCATACTCTGCGTTGTCCTCAAAGAGGGAGTTGGCCCAGGCGGGACCGTGACCCTTCTCATTGGTCGTATAAGGCGTCTCAGGAGCAGATGCGGAGTAGATAGAGGAGCAGCCGGTGGTATTGGCCACTACCTGACGATCACCATAGAGCTGAGAGATCAGCTTGACGTACGGTGTCTCACCGCAGCCGGCGCAGGCACCGGAGAACTCGAAGAGAGGCTGAGAGAACTGAGAGTTCTTCACGCTCTTGCTGACATCGACGAGGTGAGCCTTATTGGTCACCTCCTGTGCGGAGTAGAGCCACAGCGGATCCTGATCCTCCTGGGTGTGGAGAGGCTCCATGGAGAGTGCCTTCTCACCCTTCTTTCCGGGGCAGACATCGGCACAGTTACCGCAGCCGAGACAGTCAAGGACGTCGACCTGGATGCGGAAGCCCATACCCTTAAACTCCTTACCGATGGCAGGCTTGGTTACGTAGCCCTCGGGAGCATTCTCCATCTCCTTCTCATCGAGGATGAAGGGGCGGATGGTAGCGTGAGGACAAACGTAGGCACACTGATTACACTGGATACAATTCTCCTCATGCCACATCGGTACATTGACAGCGACACCGGGGCGCATCACACGCGTGGTGCCGGGCTGCCAGGTACCATCCTCGAGGCCGGTGAAGACGCTGACAGGCAGGTCATCACCCTCCTGAGCGTGCATCTTCTTGACGATGGCGGAGACGAAAGGCGTATCGTACTCGTACTCCTGCTCAGCATCGTCGGGGCAGTCGGCCCACTCTGCGGGCACGGGTACCTCGATGACGTTGGCACCGGCATCGACGGCCTGATAGTTCATGTTGACGATCTTCTCGCCCTTATGTCCGTAGCTCTTGACGATGAATTTCTTCATCTGCTCGACAGCGAGATCGTAGGGGATGACGTTGGCGATCTTGAAGAAAGCGGACTGGAGGATCGTATTGGTACGGTTGCCGAGACCGATCTCAGAGGCTATCTTGGTCGCATTGATGATGTAGAGGTGGCAGCCGTTCTGTGCGAGGTATCTCTTGAGACGACCGGGGAGGTTCTCACCCAGATCCTCCGGCTCCCAGATGGAATTAAGGAGGAGTGAGCCGCCCTTGCGGAGACCCTTCGAGATATTGAAGCGGTGCAGGTATGCCGGCTCGTGGCAGGCTACGAAGTGGGGGTGATTGACGTAGTAAGTGGAGCGGATGGGGCTGTCACCGAAGCGGAGGTGAGAGCAGGTGAAGCCTCCGGACTTACGAGAGTCGTACTCGAAGTAAGCCTGGCAGTACTTATTGGTATTCTCACCGATGATCTTGACAGAGTTCTTATTCGCACCCACAGTACCGTCAGATCCACGGCCGTAGAACTTCGCCTCAAAGGCATCCGTAGCCACGTCGAAGTGGTCTGTGAGCGGGAGTGAGGAGAAGGTGACGTCATCCACGATACCGATGGTGAAGTGGTCCTTCGGCATCTTCATCCGGAGGTTCTCGAAGACAGCTGCAAACTGCTCCGGGGTCACGTCCTTAGAGGAGAGACCATAGCGGCCACCGACAACGGTCGGGTGCTCCTCCATACCGTAGAGAGCGTTCTTCACGTCGAGGTAAAGGGGCTCACCGGCGCTACCGGGCTCCTTGGTACGATCGAGGACAGCGACGTGCTTCACGGTCTTGGGCATCGCCTCGAGGAAGTGCTCCACGCTGAAGGGACGGAAGAGGTGAACCTTGATCATACCGACCTTGCGGCCCTCGGCATTGAGCTTGTCAATCACCTCCTCGGCAGTCTCACAGGCAGAGCCCATGCAGATCACGATGTCCTCAGCATCCTCTGCGCCGTAGTAGTCGAAGAGGTGGTAGTGACGACCGGTGATCTTGCCCAGCTCGTCCATGTAGTGCTGAACGGTCTCGGGGACAGCGTTGTAGAAGGGGTTGGAAGCCTCACGCTCCTGGAAGTAGATATCCCCATTCTGCGCCGTACCACGGGTCACGGGCGCATCGGGGGTGAGAGCGCGGTGGCGGAACTCCTTGATCGCCTCGAGGTCAACGAGGGGACGGAGATCCTCCATGTCGATCTCCTCGATCTTCTGGATCTCGTGAGAGGTGCGGAAGCCGTCGAAGAAGTGGAGGAAGGGCACACGTCCGTGGATCGCAGAGAGGTGAGCCACAGCGGCCATATCCTGAGCCTCCTGTACAGAGTTGCTGCAGAGCATAGCGAAGCCGGTGGCACGGCAAGCCATCACGTCCTGGTGATCACCAAAGATCGAGAGGGCATGGCCGGCGATGGCACGTGCAGCGATGTGGAAGACGCCGGGGAGGAGCTCGCCGGAGATCTTGTACATATTCGGGATCATCAGGAGGAGACCCTGAGACGCTGTAAAGGTGGTCGTCAGCGCACCAGCCTGCAGAGAACCGTGGACGGTACCGGCGGCACCGGCCTCACTCTGCATCTCCTGGACACGGACGGTGTCGCCGAAGAGGTTTTTACGCCCATTGGCTGCCCACTTGTCCACAACCTCTGCCATCGTAGAGGAGGGAGTGATGGGGTAGATGGCGGCCAGCTCCGAGAACATATACGCGATATGCGACGTAGCGGTGTTGCCATCACAGGTCATGAATTTCTTTTCTTTACTCATATATAAGTATACTAAAGCGTGAAGTAATTTATTTTTTCTTTTTTCGTAAAGGTCAATAGAGGAAGCCGAAGAGCCAGATCGGCAGACAGTTGTCATGCCCCACCAGCAGGTTGCTGAAGGTGTAGGTCACCTCGCTCCTGAAGCGACTGGTCTTACCGTCGACGCAGGCAAAGAGATGCTCACCATCGACGATGAAGTCTGCGCCGGGCTTATCGGGGACGTTGACCCGGTAGCCGGCGTTCTCAAATTGTGAGAGAAGGAAGGTCTTGAGCCGCATACAGGTCGACTGCCGATGCGGATACATCACCCCGGCGATATTGGTGTCGTTGGGGAAGATCTGATCGGGCTTCTTGGGGTACTCGTTGCCCTCCTTATAGACCGTGCGGATCAGCTCCGCCTCGTCGAGATACTTAAGGTAGTTGGCGATCGTGGCGCGGCTGGCTCCGATACTGCGGGCAAAGCGGGTCACATTGGCCGTCGGCTTGTCCTGCGTGCAGATCTGGAAGAGCAGCTCCCGCATCTTGGGCAGATAGGAGATATCGACCTGATGGACATAGACCACGTCGACCTCGAGCATCATATTTATATTCTTCGTCAACTTGGCCGAGGAGAGCGGGTTGTCCTCCACGGGCGGGTAGTAGCCCTCGGTGAGGTAGAGCTCGAAGTCCTCCTTCGGCTTCACTTGGTTCATCACCTCAGCAGCGATCTCCTCATGCCGCTCCATAAGATCTTTGAGCGAGTATGCCTTAAGGTGAAGACCGTACTTTATATTGAGGTACTGGCGGAAGGAGAAGCCCTGGAGATTGATGATCCGCACCCTGCCCTTTAGCTCGGGACCCATCTCCTCCTCAGTCACGACGCTCGAGGTACTGAAGATCACCCGCAGGTTGGGCATGTCCATATAGATCCGGTAGAGATCATCGCGCCACTTGGCGTACTTGTAGATCTGATCCACCAAGAGGATCCTACCTCCCTCTTCTTGGTAAAACTTCCGCGCAAAGTCGTAGAGCGAGTGTCCCGCAAAGTAGAGGTAATTCATCGTCACGTACTGGATCTGATCGGGACGTGCGGTAATGTTTCGGACCGCATAGGTGAGCAGGAAGATCGTCTTGCCTATGCCGCGCGCACCGCGCACAGCGACCAGACGATCCGATGACGTGATACTGCTGATCAGGGACTTGCGGTCGCTCTCCTGATGGGCAGTCAGCATCCGATTGTATATCTTCCTAAAGCTCTGCATGCAAAAAGTGTCGTGACGGCAGGCCCCGATTAAGTAGGGTCAGCCCTCTCGAAGTCATCCCGATCTATGACGAAGCCTTCGATGGTTCAAAAGTAGGAAGAATATTCCTATTTCGCAAACCTTGCATTACAATTAGAGCCAAAAAGCTTACCCAATTGCACTGACGAGCTAACATTATCACAAACTACCTCCTCCCTATCGGCTCCTCCCGCCAGACGCCATCATCTGAGCGTACGAGATGAACCACCTCGCCATAGGCGATCTTGCGGGCAAAGGACTCGTCGATCGTGTAGCCAAGGAGACGGACGAGGAAGATCCGGATCACCCCGGCATGCGTCACCAGCACCGGTGGGCGGTCGTAGTCCGGCAGGTAGTCGATGAAGTCCTGCACCCGTCGGGTCATCCCCGGGTACGACTCGCCGGCAGGAGGGGCAGTATGCTTGTAGTCGGCAAACCACGCCTCGCTCTCTTTCCGCTCATAGACCGCCTGCCAAGGGACCAGCTCCCACTTACCGAAGGCCAGCTCCGTAAGCCGGGCATCAATGGTGATCGTGTCAGCGAGCTCCTTTGCCAGGAGTCGGCAGCGCCTGAGCGGACTGCTGTAGACACGCCCATAGCCGGTTCCCTCAAGGGTGGCGACCACCCCGGCAGTCTCCTGCGGGAAAGTCTCCGCCACCGAGACGTCGGCTCTGCCGTAGCAGATACCACTCGGCGTGGCGGTATGCGTGTGGCGGACGAGGTAGAGCTCCATCACATCAGCCGCTCCACGGCGAGGAGGGCGACGAGACAGCCCATCTCGCACATCTGCTCCAGCGCCCCAAGCACGTCCCCCGTGTAGCCGCCGATACGCGCCTTACTGAGTCGGTGGACAAAGAGGAAGAGCAGGACGTAGACCGCCACCACCGCCAGCGCCTGCATCCACCCAAGCGCCAGCAGTGCGACGAGACCGGTGACCACACCGACCACGATCGAGCCGTCAGAGGTGACGTAGGACTCCCGGCTGAGCTTACTATTCTCCCGTCGGGCATAGACGGAGAAGTGCATCATCAGCAGCGGCACCGACCGTGCACTGCAACACATCACGACCATCGCCGAGATCGGCGAGGTGAGTGCAGAGAGGCAGCAGACCTTCAGCAGCAGCTGCATCACCGTGCCGATCATGCCGAAAGCTCCGGCATGGCTGTCCTTCATGATCTCAAGCACCCGCTCACGGGTCGTCCCACCACCGAAGCCGTCTAAGAAGTCGGAGAAACCATCCTCGTGGAAGGCCCCCGTCACTATGATCATCGTGGAGAGCGCCAGCACGGATGAGACTGACGGCGGCAGATGGAGGAGAAAAAAGGCAAGCGCATAGACCGCCGCACCACACCCACCAATGAGAGCACCTACGAAGGGCATGTAGCGAGCCGCCTCGTGCGCCGTCTCCGCATCGAAGTGCACCTCTCCCGCCGGCAGACGGGTGTAGCACATCACCGCAGCCTTCAGGAGATTCCACTCACTCCTCAGTCCCATGGCGGTAGATACTGTCGGGATTATCCTCGTAGCAATTCTCCAGCTGTCGATCGTCGAAGGAGGCCATCTCATTGAGAAAAGCGACGGCCGACCGGACGATCGGATAGGCAACCACGGCACCGGTACCCTCGCCCAGCCGCATGCCGAGCCGGAGGATCGGCTCTCCTCCGAGGTAGTCCAGTAGCATCCTATGCCCACCCTCATCAGAGACATGACCGTAGAGGACGCAATCTTTCGTCCCTGGCGCAAGTGCCTCGGCAGCGATGACAGCCGCCGTGGCGATGAAGCCGTCACAGAGGATCACCATCCGCAGCCGAGCCGCCTCGATCATCCCGCCGACCATCATCGCTATCTCGTACCCGCCGTAGGTGGCGAGGATCTCGAGGGGCGTCTCCGAATGATGAGCCTCCACGGCACGCTTCAGCGTCTGGTACTTATGCTCTAAGTGTACATCGTCCAGTCCCGTACCCCGTCCCACAAGCCGGTCGAGTGGGATGCCGGAGTAGAGATGCGCCAGCACAGCGGAGGAGGAGGTATTGCCGATCCCCATCTCGCCGAAGCCGATCACATTGCAGTCCTTGTAGTACTCCTCCCGCACGCAGGCGGCCCCGGTCTCGAGTGCCCTCCGACACTCCTCGATCGTCATCGCCGGCTCGTGGAGGAAGTTTCGCGTCCCATACCCCACCTTCCGCGGCTCCACGCCATACTCCTCGGGGAAGTCCCGATCCACTCCGGCATCGATGACGCGGAGGTGGAAGTGGTACTGTCGGCAGAAGACGGTGATCGCCGCATTCCCTCTCTGGAAAGTGCAGCCACACTTGTAAGTAAAGTCCTTAGGCGAGAGGCTCACCCGCTCATCCGCTATCCCGTGATCGCCACAGAAGAGGAGGAGTGCCGGGCGCCTCAGCTCCGGCGTAAGGGTGTCCTGGATCAGGCAGACCTGACGAGCTATCGTCTCAAGCTGTCCGAGCGAACCGATGATCTTCGATCGCGTGTCGATCTTATGCTGTATTTCTTCTACTGTTACCATATTCTACTTTAGCCTCATGGCTATGCCCGAAACCATAAAGAAAGCCTCATCGGCGGATGCGGCTACGTGCTGATTGACCCACCCCTGGAGGTCGACGAAGTGACGCGCACTCTCCGACGAAGCGTGGAGCCCCATGCCGAGCTCATTGGAGACGACGATGAGCGTCATGTCCCGGGCGACGAAGCGATCCCACTCCGTTGTGGCTGCCCTCAGGGTCTCGTCCATGTCGTAGCCATGCTCGTCGTAGAGGTTGGTGAGCCAGAGGGTGACGCAGTCCATCAGCACCACCCGCCCCGTGAGGTCGTGATCGCTCAGGCGAAGCGGCTCCTCCACCGTCGTCCACTGCTCCCCGCGATCCTGCCGGTGACGCTCCACCCGCCGCGCAAAGTCCTCATCCATGATCCGCGCCGTGGCGAGGTAGATCGGATGGTCAGAGAGCGACTCCGCAAGTGTCTGCGCTTGGCGACTCTTCCCGGAGCGAGCCCCTCCGGTGATATAGATAATCCTACGCTGCATGGGGTCAGATGAAGTTCTGGAGAGCGAGGAGGATGAGGAGAAGCGCCATCAGCCCGGTGATGAGCCAGAATTGTCTGGAGGCGCTCCTATTCTTCCGACTCTTACCCACGGTATAGACGCTGTCGGTCTGATCCGCAAGGGGCAAATACCCCGCCTCACGAAGGATCCGAAGGGCTCTCTCCTCCTCCATAGCCGGGACCATGAGCGAGACGCCGCCGGTCAAGCCCTGCACCCGCCCAAAGACCTGTGTCCCCGTCTCTCCGGAGACGGTCACCATAATATTCTCCGACTGGAGGAGCGTCTCCGCCAGTCGCACTTCCTCGAGGTTGAGGGAGTTGAAGACCTCCACAAAAGCCTCCTCCTTATCATTCCTTTTCATAATAGTCACTCAGTCGCTTCCGCACGGAGACCATCTCCATACTCTACACAAAGGTCGCTTTTTTCTCCCGCCGGGACAAGTTGCAGTACCACGTTTGATTCGACGAGTGATCACCGCATCTCATTTATTTGCTACCTTTGCTTCGTCTTGGGAGTGCCCGAGGCGCAAGTAAATGCCTCCGCTGTGCGGAGGTGGGGAAACCGGTGAGAGTCCGGTACAGTACCCGCTGCTGTAAGTCTCATGTAATAGCCGATCGGCTCGATAGTCACTGGGGGTAAGCCCCGGGAAGGCTCCGATGCGGCAGAGACAAGTCAGAAGACCGACTTGCGACCGGGACACTACCTTCATAAGCCGTTATAGTCACACTAATTTCTTTCGGGAGTTAAAGTTATGAACAGACACTCAGGCGTTACTCGGTCATCCCTCAGCATCACACGCTTATGGTCGAGATAGTACGCAACCTCCTCTGGACGGGGGACATCGCCTCCTCCATCTTCATCCTCGCGCTGGTGCTTACCATCGGCGTCCTACTCAGCAAGATCCGCATCGGGGGTTTCTCCCTCGGGGTCTCCTGGGTCCTCTTTACCGGGATCTTCCTCGGGCACGTGGGTCTGAAACTTGATCCACAGGTGCTCTCATTTGTCCGCGAGACCGGGATGATCCTCTTCATCTTCGGCATCGGCATGACGGTGGGGCCGGGATTCTTTGCCACCTTTCGCCAGGGAGGGGTGCGGCTCAATGTCCTCTCTCTCCTGTCTATCCTTCTCTCCCTCGTCGTCTCCTACGTGCTCTATCGGGTGACGCAGACCCCCATGGCGACGCTGATGGGCATCCTCTCCGGGGCGGTGACCAATACGCCCGCACTGGCAGCGACGCAGGAGACTGCCCGCGCCGTCGGCAGCTCCGCCATCGGGGATGTCGGTATCGGCTACGCCCTCGGCTACCCGGTGGCGATCCTCGGGATGATCCTGACGATGTCGGTGCTGAAGTGGGTCTTCCGGATCGATGTGGAGCGCGAGGAGCGGGAGTTGGAGGAGCGGGAGCGTGCCGCCCACAAGGATGCGGTGGTCTACGCCCTGGAGGTGAGCAACCCCTGGATGGACGGCAAGAGCGTCTACGAGTCAAAGTCGGTGCTGGAGAAGTACGATGTGGTGATCTCCCGCATCATGCACCACGACTCCGGGGAGGTGGAGATGGCGGGACCGAAGTCGATCATACGCCTCGGCGACCGCCTGATGGTGATCTCCGATGAGAGCGACAAGGAGACGATATGCGCCTTCCTCGGGAGAGAGGTGCCGCTCGTGGAGCCGGAGTGGATCACACGCGGGGCCACTGATGTGGTGTCGCACCGCTGTCTCGTCACTCGTGACAGGATCAATGGGAAGAGCATCGGCAGTCTGAAGCTTCGCTCCCTCTACAATGCCTCGATCACGCGAGTCTACCGCGCTGGCGTCTACCTGATGGCACGCCCTGAGCTGCTGCTTCAGGTAGGAGACACGGTGATCGTTGTCGGACATGAGGAGGATGTGAAGCATGTGGAGCAGGTGCTCGGCAACTCGCGGAAGACCCTCCGTCAGCCCAACCTCCTCGTCGTTGCCCTCACGATCCTCATAGGCGTGCTGATCGGTAGCCTGAGGATCCACCTGCCGTCCATGTCTATGCCGGTTAAGCTCGGCTTTGCCGGCGGAACACTTGTGACGGCGATTCTGCTGAGTAACTTCGGCACCCACTTTCGCCTCAATACCCACAATACCGAGAGCGCCAATCACATGCTGCGGGAGCTGGGCATTGCCCTCTTCCTCGCCTGCGTCGGACTGAGTGTGGGCGAGAGCTTTGTGGCGAAGATCGCCAGCGGGGGACTGGTCTGGATGGGCTACGCAGCGCTTATGATGATGATCCCGCTCTGGATCACCCTGATCATCGGACGGCTCTGGCTCCGGCTGGACTACTTCACCCTGCTCGGCTACGTGGCAGGGAGCATGACCTTTGCACCAGCACTCTCCCTCACCCCGGATGCGACGAAGAATAACATCCCCTCCGTCCGCTACGCCACCATCTACCCGCTCACCCTCTTCCTCCGAGTTATGGCGGCTCAGTGGATGGTTCTACTCCTCTCCTAACTCCCGGAACTCAGTTTGTCATACTCCGCAGGGGTGTCTTGTAGACAAGGCACCCCTGCTTGCGCTTCCGACGAGGAGGTACGGAAATGGAGGACGGACGAAAATGGGTACCTTTGGACATCAGAGCAAGAAATTGAGAGCAAAGCAATGACCGAAATCCTGCACTTCACCAAGATGGAGGCCCTGGGCAACGACTACATCTATATCGATCGTGACCGCTACCCCTCCCTCGACTATCCCGCACTCGCCCGGCGCTACTCCGACCGCCACACCGGCATCGGGGGCGACGGCGTGGTGACCTACTCCCGGCACGATGCTGGGAGCTTCGAGATGCACATATATAATAAGGACGGCTCCGAGGCAGAGATGTGCGGCAATGCGATCCGCTGCGTCGCCAAGCTCCTCCACGAGGAGGCGCGGACCGAGGCGCACTCCCTTCGCATCCACACCGGGGCTGGACTCCTGACAGTGGATCCCCTATTTGATGAAGAAAAGGAGGTCACCGGAGCGCGTGTCGAGATGGGCATCCCCGAGGTGATCGAGACCCCCGAGATGGTCGAAGGGGTCGAGGGCTACGTCGCAAGCATGGGCAACCCCCACTTCGTCATCCTCTCACAGGAGGACTTCCCCCTCGAGACCAAGGGGCCGCTGCTGGAGCAGAGCTGTCGCTTCCCCGAGGGGACGAATGTCGAAGTGACCCGTCCGATCGACAAGCACACCCTCGAGATGCGGGTATGGGAGCGCGGATCCGGACTAACTCGCGCCTGTGGTACCGGAGCCTGCGCCTCGGCCGCCGTGGCGATCCGCCTCGGGCTGGCGCTCTCCCCTGTCTGCGTACGCATGCCGGGCGGCGACCTGACGATCGAGTGGAGCGGAGAGGAGAGCCGGTCGCTCTACATGACCGGACCCGCCACTCGAGTATTTGATGGCACACTTCAGCTAAGATAAATCCCTATGAATCATAAGATCAACACCAATTACCTCAAGCTCCCCGACAGCTACGTCTTCGTGGAGATCAATGACCGCATCGACCGCCACCTCCGTCACCACCCTGGTGCCGATCTGATCCGGATGGGCATCGGCGACGTCTCACTCCCCCTGCCGGATGCTTGCCTACAGGCCATGGCTAAGGCAGTGGAAGAGCTGGGTCACAGCGAGACGATGCACGGCTACGGCCCCGAGGTAGGACATAAGTTCCTCCGAGAGCGCATCGCCAAGGACTACCGCAGTAAGGGACTTCCGGTCGACTGGTCGGAGGTCTTCATCAGCGATGGTGCGGGACCGGACGCCTCCAATATCGTCGACATCTTTGACGACAGCGTGATGGTCGCCGTGACCGACCCGGTATACCCCGCCTACATAGAGACCAATGCTATGATGGGCCGCTGCGGAGAGTACCGCGACGGACGGTGGACGAGGCTGGAGTACCTGCCGTGTAATAAGGAGAATGGCTTTATCCCCCCCCTACCCTCCCGGCACGTCGACTTGCTCTACCTCTGCTACCCAAATAACCCGACCGGCACAGTACTCAAGCGGGCCGATCTGCAGCGCTTCGTCGACTACGCCCTCGCTGAGGATGCGGTGATCCTCTTTGACGGAGCCTATGAGGCCTACATCCGGGAGGAGGACGTGCCCCACAGCATCTACGAGCTGGAGGGAGCAGATCGGTGCGCGATCGAGTTCCGCAGCTTCTCCAAGTCTGCCGGCTTCACCGGGGTTCGCTGTGGCTACACGGTGGTCCCGCACGCTCTGAAGGCACACCTCGAGGACGGCTCAGAGGTGGAGCTCAATAGGCTCTGGGCGCGGCGTCAGGGGACGAAGTTTAATGGTGCCTCCTACATCTCTCAGGTCGGTGCCGCCGCCTCCTACCTGCCTGAGGCGCAGGCGCAGATCCGCGACCATGTCGACTACTATCTCGAGAATTGTCGGACGATCCGCGCCGCCTTTGCAGAGCGGGGCATGGAGGTCTTCGGCGGGATCTCGGCGCCCTACATCTGGATCAAGACTCCGGAGAGCCACCCGAGGAGCTGGGACTTCTTCCAGTACCTCCTCGAGGAGAAGGGCGTAGTGGGTACGCCGGGCGTCGGCTTTGGTCCCGAGGGCGAGGGTTACTTCCGCCTCTCCGGCTTCTCCACGCACGAGCTGACCGAGCGGGCGATGAAGCGGATCCTCGGCTGACCCGATGGGCACGCCTGTCGCCGGGAGAGCACAAGAGCAGATCATCATCGGGATAGACCCGGGGACGATCGTGATGGGCTACGCCATCATCGCCGCCCGGGGGCGCAAGATGCGCCTTATCGCCATGGGTGTGCTTAAGCTCGACCGCTATGCGAGCAATTACCTCCGACTGCGCAAGATCCACGAGGGAGTCTCTCAGCTCATCGCCCGCTACCACCCCGATCAGCTGGCGATCGAGGCACCCTTTTATGGCAAAAACGTACAGAGTATGCTCAAGCTGGGGCGCGCCCAAGGGGCGGCAATCGTCGCAGCTCAGCTCGCCGACCTACCGGTGACGGAGTACCCCCCATCGACGATCAAGAAGATGGTGACCGGCAACGGCAGCGCCTCCAAGGAGCAGGTCGCCTACTACCTCCGCAAGATGCTCTCCATCCCCCCGGAGGCGATGATGGATGCGCTGGACGCCACCGACGCCACCGGTGCGGCGATCTGCCACGTGCTCTCCGCAGGTCGCGGACCAGTCACGGGCGGGCGCTCCTCCTCATGGCGTGACTACCTCCGCAACCATCCCGACAAGGTCGTCAAGTAAGAGCCTGATGGCGTCAGTCTCAAAATATCAAAACTTCCCAAGCCACATCAGGGGGTGACGCATTTGAGCGGTACAGGAGCTATTTAACTCATTGTGAAGAGTGGAAGATGAAGCACCCCTTGTGGGTGCCCGCTTTTTAGCCCCCTCGACCCGTGGATCAGGCATTGCAAGCGATCCCGCGACCCCGCTAGGGTGTCGCACTGATTGCTTGACTCTCTGACAAGTGCGACACCCTAGCAGGGTCGTATATCCCTCTCGAGATCCTCCTTCCCGGGGTCTTCGGCACTTCGTGCCTCGACACCCGGTCTAAAAAACGATGATCCCTCCGGGGCTTCGCCCCTGCGGGATCGGCAGGCGGTAGCAGCAGGGCGGGGATCGGTCAATGGGATTGCACAGCGATAGGGAACAACACCTTTGCTGTGAAGCTCAAATGCGTCACCCCTGCAAACCACATAAATCTCCGAAAACCCAAAATATTTATTTGCAATGTTCAGCGCAAAATTGCTTGGTTTACCAATAAAAATGACGACATTTGGATACCAAGATCGGGAGCAGTCAACTCCATTAACCTGAAGTTCTCTACCACACCGATCATAACTAACGTCTAACAACCACCACAAGCAACATTATTATGGTTAAAAACAGGAGCCTTATGGCTCTTCTAATCCTGACCAGTCTCTGTATGCTGTGTTCCTCGTGCGATCGGTTTACTGACTGGAAAAAGGTGACGTGGGATCATTACGCCACAGGATTCTACTTAGAGAGCAGCATGGAAATACATGAGGAGTCAGCCGACTATATAGAGGTTCGTGTCAAGGGGTGGGACATAAAGTACGCCAAATGGTCAGTAGTTAATCGCCCAATTATCAGTATGACTTGTCTCTTTTCCTATCCCGAAAAGCGTCCTCAGCTGGAGCAGATCATACAGGACTTTGGCGAAGCGAAGCATCAGGCACACACCTACGAGGGGTACACTCAGCCACACTTCGCTTTTAGTACCCCAAGCCGCTATTTCCTCAAGACGCCGATAGACAAGGTGGAGCTGGTCAGCGACAGAGACTGGGCGGATCAGCCGGCGGGGAGTGTACTCAATGCGCACTTCTGGCTCCTCGGTCGCTGCCATGACCGCTATGCGAAGCATCTCGACAATCCCGGCAGGCAGAGAATGCCGGCAGACTTCCACGTCCGGAGCGAAGCCTATATGAAGCTGGTGGCGCAGGCTTAT
>NZ_AQWR01000014.1 GCF_000375645.1 Porphyromonas bennonis DSM 23058 = JCM 16335
TGGTGCCGGCGAGGCGGTCCCTATTCTCCTCCGCCTTGGTGCGGAAGTCCTCTACGTCGATCACGCCGCTCTCCGTCGACTTGACGATCACCGGCTCCAGTCCGGCGAGGGAGGTGGAGGCGGGGTTGGTGCCGTGAGCAGACTCGGGGAGGAGGATTACCTTGCGGTCCTCCTGTCCGTGGTCGATGAAGTACTCGCGGATGGTGCGGAGACCGGCGTACTCACCGGCGGCACCGGAGTTGGGCATAAATGAGATGTCGTCAAATCCGGTGATCGTGCAGAGCATCTTGCCGAGGCAGTCGATCATCTCGAGGTAGCCCTCCACCTGCTCTGAGGGAGCGTAGGGGTGGATGCAGGAGAAGTGGGCATTGGAGAGGATGAAGAGGGAGGCGGCAGGATTGAGCTTCATCGTGCAGGAGCCGAGGGAGATCATCGAGTCGGCAAGGGAGAGGTCACGCCGGCCGAGACGGGTGCAGTAGCGCATCAGCTCGGTCTCGGTGTGGTAGAGGCTGAAGACCTCCTGCTGCATGAAGTCGCCCTCCCGACGAACTTTCTCGTCCATCGGCAGCCACTCTGCGGGGATCTCCGGCACGTCTATCTCAGTGTCGGGCTTCTTCGCCTCGGTGAAGATGTAGAAAAGGGTAGCGAGGTCGCTCACCTCCGTCGTCTCATCGAGGGAGATACCGATGGAAGTGCCGTCGGCGAAGTAGCGGAAGTTGCAGCCGCTCTCCTCGGCGATGCGACGGATACGTGCCACCTCCTCCTCGGAGAGGTCGACGATCTTGAGGGTGTCGAAGTAGAGCGTATTGGCCTGCTTGTAGCCAAGCTTCCGGAGCTGACGGTCGAGGACAACGGTGTAGGTGTGGATGCGTCCGGCGATGTCCCTGAGTCCCTCCGGTCCGTGGTAGACGGCATACATACCGGCGATGGTGGCGAGGAGTGCCTGAGCGGTACAGATATTGGAGGTGGCGCGCTCGCGCTTGATGTGCTGCTCGCGGGTCTGGAGGGCGAGGCGGAAGGCCTTGTGATCCAGACGGTCAACGGTCACACCGATGATGCGTCCCGGGATGATGCGCTTGTACTCATCGGTGGCAGCGAGGTAGCCGGCGGAGGGACCGCCGTAGTACATCGGCACACCGAAGCGCTGTGAGGAGCCGAAGACAATGTCGGCGCCCAGCTCGCCGGGAGGGGTCATCAGCACGAGGGACATCAGGTCTGCGGCGACGGCGACGCGTACGCCGGCTTTCTTTGCCTTCTCGAGGAAGCTCTTGAGTTCGATCACCTGACCATTGTCATTGGTATACTGGACGACGGCACCGGCGAAGGTCTCATCGAGGGTGATCTCGTCCGGGCAACCGTAGACCAGCTCGCAGTCCCACTGCGATGCGCGGGTCTCGATGACGCGGCGGGTGGTGGTGAAGAGGTTGTCGGAGACGAAGATCTTGGTCCGGGTCTTCTGCTCAGTGCGCTTGCGGACATTCAGCAGCATGGCGCATGCCTCGGCAGCTGCGGTCGCCTCATCGAGGAGGGAGCAATTGGTCAGCGGGAGACGGGTAAGCTCGGTGATGACGGTCTGGAAGTTGAAGAGCGCCTCCAGTCTGCCCTGCGACACCTCAGCCTGGTAGGGCGTGTAGGAGGTGTACCAGGCGGGATTCTCGAGGATATTCCGCTGGATGACGGCGGGGGTGCAGGTGTCGTACCAGCCCATGCCGATGTAGGAGGAGAAGATCTGATTCTTCTCGCCCAGCTCATTGATGTGCTCGATCAGCTCGCGCTCGCTCATCGGCTCGGGGAGGTCCAGCTCCTTGTCGAGCAGGATATCCGACGGCATGACATGGTGGATGAGGTCGTCGACGCTCTTGACGCCGATGGTCTCGAGCATCCTCTTCCTCTCCTCGGGGTCGGTGACGCCGATCTCGCGGATGCTGAAGTCAGTTGTATTCATGAATCGATAGTGTAAGTATTTGATTAGATGATTTTTAGTGGCAAAAAAGGGCCGGAGGCGAGCTCCGACAGTGTAAAAGTAGCCATTTTCCCTGAGAGAAGAAAAAGAAGGCAGGCTCTATCGGACGGGTCGGACAAGTCGGACGGGGTCGGACGGGGTCGGACGGGGTCGGACGGGTCGGACGGGTCGGTGGGTCGGACGGGGTCGGACGGGTCGATCCATCCAATATTCTTACTATAATTACAGGGTAAGAAGTGCAACATGTAGCACATTATACCCCCTAGACAATGTTTTTTGGTAGGAAACAATATCTTCAGGAGCTAATCTCCATCGATGATCACTTCCGAAAGATCATAATGACAGGCGATGATATTCACCGCAAGGAAGATGAGCAGGGGATACTCACGATAGGGCTTTTTGACTTCCTGACTGACAAGGAGCTGATTTTCTCCTGACTCCTGGATAGACCTATTACCTCCCTAAGCAGCCGAGAGGAATCACCCGGACTCCGTCTGGTCGGGTATAGGCCATTTCGCCGCCGGTGAGGAGGATCAGTAGGTCCGGCTCCCGGATTGGCATCTGAGTCTCCTTCTTATTGGCCATGTGGATGAGATGCTTCAGCTCAAGTAAGTGCTTGGCACCCTGCTCGATCTCATTGCTTCCCAGCTTGCACTCAATGAGGGCATACCTCCCATCCTCTAAGTGTAGGACGACGTCCGCCTCGAGACCATACCTATCTCTATAGTAGGATACGTGACCACTCAGATCTATAGTGTAGGCTCTGAGGTCACGTATGCACATCTGCTCGAATAGGAAGCCAAAAGTTTTTAGCTGGGTGGATAGTGCCTCGGGAGATAGACCGAGGATTGCCACAGCGATAGAGGGATCTGCAAAGCCTCTCTTGACCGAACTCCTAATGGCAGACTTGCTTCGGATTGCAGGGCACCACGCCTCAATGTTTTGGATCACGAAGAGCTTCTCAAGGGCTTTCTCATAGTCGTTGAAGGTGTCTGGAGTGATCCCCTGATCTCCAGAGGCTGTGATATCAGCAAGAAGCGTATTCTTCCGCGCAAGGGTAGAGATATTACGTGCGTAAGACCGTAGGATCAGCTGAGCTACTTTAGGGTCCCTATTCTTGCCATCTATTCTTGATATGTCATCGACGCAGATCGTGTTGACATAGTTCTTAGCCACAAGTAGCTTGGCACGATCAGACTTAATATTTAGGACAGCAGGCCATCCTCCGTGGCAAGCAGCAAATATCAGATCGGGGACGGACATAGGGGACTTTATGCCATCGATATTGTACTGAGGATCATCAAAAAGTCTCGTCACCGAGATCTCTCCCGAGGATAAGCCCATCTCCCACAGGCTCATCGGTAACATAGTCATACGGGCAATCCTTCCTGTGCCGGAATGTTGTATCTGAGACTTGTCCACGGTATTGGAGCCTGTCAGTATAAATTGACCCATTTGACCTCTTTGATCGACGGCTACCCTCACGGCGTCCCATAGGACGGGAGCATCCTGCCACTCGTCTATCAGCTTGGGGGTGTCCCCTGCGAGTAGCAGAGATGGCTTCACATCTAAGGTCGCAAGGTACTCTGATCGCATATCAGGATCCTGAAGGCGGACGACACTCCTCGCATGCTGTAGGGCAGTAGTAGTCTTACCGCACCACTTGGGTCCCTCTATAAGGACCGCCCCAAATGCTTGCAATAGATCACTTAGTAAGTCGTCTGCTACTCGATGATAATACTCCATGGCGTAAAACAACTCTATATTCCTGTCACAAAGGTAGTGATTCAGGTTCACTTAGGGGTTGTTTAGGCGACAAAGTCGATACTTTTGTGGTGAATTGGTCGATACTTTTGTGGTGGTCTGGTCGATGCTTTTGTGGAGACCTGGTCGGATGGGTCGGATGGGTCGGACGGGTCGGACGGGGTCGGACAAGTCGGACGGGGGCGATGGGTCGGACAAGTCGGACGGGTCGGACAAGTCGGACGGGGTCGGACGGGGTAGGATGGGTCGATGGGTCGGCTGGGAGGGGTCTGGAGGAGGGGGAAATCTATTACCGGTATTAGTGAAGACTATTACCGATATTAGTGTCGACTAATACCGGTAATAGATTTCTCCCTGAGGGATAGGGCTGACTTGGCTATCGGTGGAGGAGGTGCTCCTCGCGCTTCGACTCGATCCAGCGGGCTACGATGCGGGGGTAGTGGTCCCGCTCGAGGAGGTGGATCTTGGCGGCGATCTCGTCGGGCGTCTCCTCCGGGCTGATCTCGGTCCGCGCCTGGAAGATCGTCCTCCCTCGGTCGTACTGCTCGTCGATCTCGTGGATCGTGATGCCGGTCTCTCGCTCGCCGGCGGCGTGGACCGCCTCATGGACGTGCATGCCGTACATCCCCTTGCCCCCGTACTTGGGCAGGAGGGCGGGGTGGATATTGAGGATCAGCCCCGGATAGGCATTGAGGAGGAAGTGCGGTATGAGTGCCATATATCCCGCCAGCACGATCGCCTCCACCCCTCGCTCTCGGAGGTAGGGGAGCAGCACCTCCGGATCTGCCAGCTCGTCGCGGGTGAAGTACTTTACCTCGATCCCGAGCCGCTCCGCCCGGTGACGGACGTAGGCGTCTCTGCGGTTGATCACCACGCAGGCGACGGAGAGCGCCGTCTCCGGGTGTGCGGCGAGGTACTCGGCGATCTGCTCCATGTTGGTTCCGTTGCCGGAAGCGAATATTGCTATCTTAGTCATGGTATGAAAATGCACGAACTTGTTTGCTTGTGCAAATAATACGTATCTTTGCATAGTCTAAGGGTGAGGTGTGCCGTGCGCCTATCTCATCCTCAGGAGACAAAGGTACGGTTTTTCAATACTTAATCACTAAATAAGAGATACCAATATGACACGTGACGAAGTCGCAAAGAAGGTAGAGGATATCATCATCGATAAGCTCAATGTAGATGCCTCTGAGGTAAAGGATGAGGCAAACTTCACCCTGGACCTGGGCGCTGACTCTCTCGACACCGTGGAGCTGATCATGGAGTTTGAGAAGGAGTTTGACATCAAGATCGAGGATGACGAGGCACAGAAGATCCAGACCGTCGGTGACGCTGTGGACCACGTCCTCGAGGCTGTCAAGGATCGCTGATCATCGATCACCGGAGCCTCTCCACGAGAGGCCTCTACCACGGTGAGGGCTGTCCCTCTGATGGTACGGCTCTCTGTCCGCCTGACAGATCATAGGGGGTGTGTCCGTAGCTGCGGGCCCATCCCCTTTGCTCGCAGGGGGAGTGCGAGATGATGAATGGTGTCCGTATGGACCTCACTACGCAAAATATCAGACATAATATGGAGCTCAAACGAGTAGTCGTCACCGGCATCGGCGCCGTCACGCCGCTGGGAAATGATGTGCCATCGACGTGGGAAGCGGCCAAGGCGGGTCGCAGCGGCGCCGGTCCGATTACCCTATTTGACCCGGAGCACTTCAAGACTCACTTTGCCTGCGAGGTGAAGGACTTCCGGGCGACCGACTTCCTGGATCGTAAGCTGGCAAGGAAGTGCGACCGGTACACCCACTTTGCCCTCGTCGCAGCAAAGGAGGCGATCGAGGACTCACAGCTCGACCTGGAGCGGGAGGATAAGGACGAGATCGGTGTGGTGGTCTGCAGCGGCATCGGAGGGATCAGTTCGCTCGAGGAGAATCTCCTGGGCTACGATGCGGAGAAGGGACCGCAATTCTCCCCCTATATGGTGCCGAAGCTGATCAGCGACATGGCTGCCGGGCTGATCTCGATCGAGTATGGCTTCCGGGGACCAAACTTCGGCACCGTCTCCGCCTGCGCCTCCTCGACCCACTCGATTATCTCTGCGGTCGATAACATCCGCCTCGGTCGCACGCCCGTCTGCCTCGCCGGCGGAGCGGAAGCGGCTATCAGCGTCAGCGGGGTGGGGGGATTCAATAGCCTGCAGGCGCTCTCGACGCGCAACGACAGTCCGGAGACCGCTTCGCGACCTTTCTCCAAGAGCCGCGACGGCTTCGTCCTCGGTGAGGGCGGGGCGATACTGGTGCTGGAGGAGATGGAGCACGCCGTGGCGCGTGGGGCACGGATATACGCCGAGATCGTCGGGGTCGGCATGAGCGCTGATGCCTACCACATCACCGCCTCTCATCCCGAGGGACTCGGCGCACGGCTCGTGATGACGCGTGCGATGGAGGATGCGGGGATCACGCCCGATAAGATAGACTATATCAATGTCCACGGCACCTCTACCCCCATCGGGGATATCAGCGAGGCGCGCGCGATCGTCGACCTCTTCGGGGATCACGTGAGCGAGATGAGCATCAGCTCCACCAAGTCGATGACCGGTCACCTCCTCGGTGGAGCCGGCGCGGTGGAGGCGGTGCTGTCGATCCTCGCCCTTAGGGACGGGATCATTCCTCCGACGATCAATCACGCTGAGGATGACGTCGATCCGGACTTTGACCCGAGGCTCGACTTTACCTTCAATACCGCTAAGGAGCGCCCCATAGAGTATGCGCTCTCCAATACCTTCGGCTTCGGAGGGCACAATGGTACGGTGATCCTCAGGAAGTGGAAGTAAGCTAGGATGAGTCAGATAGGACACCTCCTCGATCGGCTGTCAGTGCGGATACAGACGCTGGGGCGGGGAAGGATAGCCCGGCGGAAGGTGACTCCGGTGGACGAGTACAGGAGGAGCGTGGAGCGCTTTGTGCTCGAGGTGACGGGGGAGAAGCCCGACGACTGGAAGATCTACGCTCAGGCGCTCACCCACTCGTCCTATGCCGGGACCTACGGCGGTAAGCAAAATGAGCGGCTGGAGTATCTCGGTGACAGCCTCCTCGGGGCGGTGATCGCCGCTGCTGCTTACCGGCTCTATCCGGATGAGGATCAGGGCGGACTGACACAGATCCGCTCCTTCCTCGTCAGCCGCAAGCAGATCAATAAGCTGGCTCGCAGCATGGGCATCGACAGGATGCTCCGGGTCTCTCCCGGGGTCGACCTCGAGCACAGCGATGTGCCGGGAAATGCCCTCGAGGCCTTTATCGGAGCGCTCTATCTCGACAAGGGATTTGAGGTGACTGCCGACTTCGTCAAGAAGCAAGTGGTGATCTCGCGGAAAAACCTGGAGTGCGTCTCGCGGCAGGAGGAGGACTATAAGTCGACCTTTATCATCAGGATGCAGAAGGAGGGGACGCCCTATCTCTTCGACTACCTCGGGGAGACCGAGGGGGCGCCCGGCGAGGTGACGCATCACGTGGCTCTCCGTGTGGGAGTGGATGGTGTGGTTCTCTCTGAGGGCAGCGGACCGAGCAAGAAAGCGGCCGACCGGATGGCGGCGCGCACTGCTCTCCAGCTCCTCGACACCCACTGACGATACCCATAACCCATATACAGAGAGGGCCGACCCGCATCCCGCGAGCCGGCCCTCCTCTCATACCTCTTCTTCAGTAATAGAATTGATTAAATCAAATTTGTACACAGCTGATAATCAATAGTGTGCGATGCCATGCCGACAGTGGCACTACTCGGAAATAGTTCAGAAAGTAATATTTCTCACTTTTAGCCTCGCTATTGTCTCGTGGTGTTTTGAAATAGGCGTGATAATAAGCTCGAAGTTTATCAAGTGTAGAAATGATAAGTATTTTAATTGATTTGTCGCCAAAATACTTGTTGGAGAATGAATAATTGGTAGATTTGCACTGAGGCAGACCGTGTTTTTGATATGAATTGCTCTGGTCCGTCACGATCTATACACCACAGCGCCATCTACCCGATATGAAAATGAATAAGAGTCATCCACGCCACATCTCGCTCTTGCTTGTACTACTGCTGCAATTGTCGGGGCTTGCGAGTCCTCTCTCTGCTCAGGAGCGTAGCCCTCTGGTGCTAAGAGGAGACGAGGTCAGTCTGTCCTTTAGTCCAGAGGGTAGATATGGGCTGACTATATCCTCCCGGGATAGATCCTCTCTGGTGACATCTGACAGGACGCTCCCCTGGGATCTGCAGCTGAGAGATGGTCATCTGCCAGACAACCAGATAGAGTATGCAGGCGGTCACCTGATAGAGGAGGATCTCGTCGAGCTGACCTGGCAAGTGAGTCAGGGGGATGTTACATCCACAATTAGGGTGGAGGTTAGACAGAAAGATAGTGACCCCCTCCCTGAGTGGAGCCTTCGTATCACCGGTCCGATCGTCCGACAAATAGACCAGATTACCTTTCCGAAGTTCAAGGTTCCCCGTGAGGATAGTATGGAGCTGATTATGCCCGTGGGGTATGGCATCTCGAAGACGATCAAGGTGGGGACTGAGGCCTACCTCCCTTATCCATCCGGAAGTGGGACGATGCAATTCCTTATGGCAACCTCCTCGAGCGGGACTGCTTTTATCTCCACACGAGACACGGAGGGACACTTCAAGCACTTCAGAAGTGTTGCAGATGAGCAGTCAGTATCGATGTACGTTACTGTCCCTGTCCCAGAGGACTGGAGGCGTAATGATGATCTGAGATTACCATGGTCAAGTGTTATTGGCTATCGCAAGTCCGGGTGGGAGAGTACGGTGATTGACTGGTATCGACCCTTTACTTATCAGACCGAGTGGGGAGCAAAGGCAGTCACTGAGCGCGAGATCCCGCGCTGGCTGATGGAGA
Source organism: Porphyromonas bennonis DSM 23058 = JCM 16335 (assembly GCF_000375645.1). Classification (GTDB taxonomy): domain Bacteria; phylum Bacteroidota; class Bacteroidia; order Bacteroidales; family Porphyromonadaceae; genus Porphyromonas_A; species Porphyromonas_A bennonis. The sequence goes on from NZ_AQWR01000014.1 coordinate 8,625, forward strand.
ATGATCTTTGGATACAGAAGCAGAAGGAGGACAGCTATAGTGACTTGCTTCGTGCTATGGCGCTGTATGGAAATAACGTCGGCGTACACTGGTACCACTGGCACCATTACCCATTTGATACGCGATACCCTGACTACTTTCCTCCGAAGCCTCTGATCAAGGAAAAATTCCGTGAGTTATCCAATATGGGCGCTCACGTAGTACCCTATATTAATGGGCGTCTCTGGGATCCATTGTCGGAGGCTTTCCGTACCTATCATGGTGATAGGGCGCTCTGTGTCAAGAGGGACGGATCCTACTACGAAGAGGTGTATCACTCGAAGGTCCCTCACAATGTCTCTTGTCCCTCCTCCGAGATCTGGCAGAGGGTGCAGGGTGATGTGATCGATAGCATCAGTAAGAGACTCTCCACAGCAGGGGTATATATAGATCAAGTGGCTTGTGCGGCACCTGATCTCTGCTATAATCCCGACCATAACCACTCTCTCGGTGGTGGCAACTGGTGGGCTAAGGGGTATCGTGATATGTATCAGGCTGCTCGTGCGAGGTCTATAAATGATGGACAGATCCTTGCGACAGAGGAGTGTGCTGAGTGTTACATCGACCTTTTTGACCTGATGCTCATAGTGAATACCGACAGGCGTGGAGATAATAAGCCTATTCCTCTCTTCCCCATAGTCTACTCTGATAGAGCTCTCTACACAGGATATTGCTATATCGCATCGCCCATTAATAATGGATCCTTCAAGTTTATCACTGCCAAGAGTCTCCTCTGGGGGAGTCAGCTTGGCTGGATACAGCCGGGAAGGATTGTGGCTGCAGATGCACAGCGGGAAGCCCTTTTCCTGAAGCGTATGCAGCAATTCCGTGCCAAGATCAGGTCGATCCTTGTCGGAGGGCAGCTTCTCGGTGAGTGGTCTCCCGGCGAAGTCCCCCTGATGGATGTCCCCGGTCATGGTCAGCATCCAGCGGTATTGGGTGCCAAGTGGCGCTCCGCCGAGGGGAAGCCCTATCTGCTGCTTGTCAACTGGGATGATCAGTCTCACAAGCTGACGCTACCCACCGGGAAGAGGATAACCCTCGCTCCACTCTCCGCCTGGGTAGATGAAGTCCCCTGTCAGGAAAAATGAAATAATCGATCAACTCATACTATATCTGTCTTATGAAACCCTTATCTATCCACGTCTATTCTCTGCTGCTCCTGCTTGCGGTGGCGGGATGCAGTAAGTCAGCTGACTCGCAGCCTGAAAATGTAATCATGCCGGAGAATCTCTCCATCACACAGTCGATGGAGACCGGTAGGGTGATACTCTCTTGGAGTGATCCCAATAGCTCGGTTGATGGCTTTGAGGTCAGCTACAAGCCTGTCGGCACTGAGCAGTATGTGGCACTTGCTAAGCTGCCCGCCGATGCTCGCTCTTACGTGGTGGATCAGGAGATTGCTCCTGATGCATCGTACTACTTTGCTGTCGCTGCTATGCGCGGTGATAGTCGCTCATATCCTGCCACCTCGCTCTACAAGGTGATCAAGGCAGATGCAATCAAGGGCGTCAGGATCATACGTACCTATGCCTCCCATGCCGGGGTAGGGGTAGAGTATGAGCCTGTCAATCTGTTTGTAGGGGAGCGTAAGAGCTTCGGGCTGATGGTCACACGTACTCCTGACGAGTCAGCTGAGCCTATACTGGATATCCCTGCTCCTGCTGACTTGAGAGGTAAGTCGGGCTGTATGCAGATGATACCCATCACTCGCCTACCTAAGGATGCGACAGAGATTTATGTCAGAGCCTACGCTCTTGGTGATAAGTCTCGCTACGTAAGTGAGCCGTCTAAGGTTGTTCTCCCGGAGCAGCCCGCCGCCATAAAGCTGGACTGGAAAGAGATCACCCCTGACGGACTTAAGGGCAAGGTGGAGGTGTATAGCACTACCTCTACACTCAATGGACGCCCCTTCAACGCCTGGTATGCTGTGGGCAATCCGGAGAAAAGCCGCATTAAGCGCAATGACCCCGCTACCAATACCTCGCTGACGGAGCAGGCCAAGCAACTCTCGAAGGCTCTTGTACTGGTGAACGGCTCCTACTTCTACATGAATACTACGCTCGGTATTTATGGACACAATGGGCTGAAGGGTGTCAACCAGCCCCTTCGTGGTTCCTTGAGGACCACGCATCCGGAGTACAACGTCATGTACCATGCGATGAGAGGATTCTTTGGCGTGACGAAGGAGGGAGACGCCAGGGTGTACTGGGGAGGATCAGAGGCCGGTGAGCCGCACCTCTATGAGCACCCGATGCCTATCCTCCTGGGGGAGGCAAAATACGACTCTTATCTTCCTGAAATTGTAGACAAGCCTGTAGAGTGGGTCCCCTACTATGGACTGTCCGGTGGACCGGTAGTACTTAAGGATGGAAGAGTGCCTGTAGACTTCACAGCATTCCGAGAGGGTGATGAGTACTACTTGGCCAATTTTGAGCTAATGCCCTACGATATTTTCGGATCAGATATTCGTCCGGATAGGACAGCGGTAGGCGTGCGAGAGGATGGTCGCATTGTCCTCTTTGTCTGCGATGGACGTATTCCTGAGAGCAAGGGAGCTGACTTAGTGGAGCTCGCACAGATCATGAAGGGACTGGGATGTAAGGATGCTCTCAACCTCGATGGCGGAGGCTCTACCAACATGTGGGTCAGTGGCGAGATCGTTAATCATAAGGACATAGTAGCTGCAACCGGTGACACTCGTGCGATCAAGTCGATCATCGGATTTTTTGAGAAATAACTCGGCTGCCTTTGACGCCTGCCATTTGTTATCTCTGATATGAAACAGAAGATCACTTTAGTACTTATCCTCCTTCTCCTTCCTCTTATCACTGCCTGCGGAGATGGTTCCGAGGAGGCGGATGAAGCGATTGCTCCCCTGATCGGGCTGTGTGATCGTCTTTTCCCGGAAAGGAGCGGAGCCTTTCAGTTCGTGCTTGATAGAGACATGACTTCATCGGACTCGCCGTCTCGATACAGCGTAGTTGCTGAGAGAGGTAAGGTGACTATCAAGGGAAGTGATCCCCTTGCCCTCTCTGTGGGTCTCAATAGGTACCTCAGCGAGTACTGTCATACCTATGTAAGCCCGTACGCTTATGATAAGGTGGAGCTGCCCGGTCGTCTCCCCGATACCAAGGGGCCCCTTGAGGGATCCGCAGTTGTCCCTGAGCGGTTCTTCCTCAACTACTGCACCTTTGGCTACAGTATGCCTTACTGGAAGTGGGCTGACTGGGAGCGACTGATCGACTGGATGGCCCTACAGGGTGTCACCATGCCCCTGGCTATCACCGGCCAAGAGAAGGTGTGGCTTGACGTCTGGACGGAGCTCGGTCTCGATCCGGAGTCTGTCAAGAGCTACTTCACCGGTCCTGCCCATCTCCCCTGGCATCGGATGAATAATATCGATCGATGGGAGGGGCCGCTACCTGACTCTTGGCTGGATGAGCAGGTGGAGCTGCAGAAGAAGATCCTCGAGCGTGAGCGGTCCTTCGGGATGACGCCTGTCTTGCCGGCATTTGCAGGTCACGTCCCCCAAGAGCTTGCCCAGCACTACCCCGATGCCGAGGTGCTCCGACTTGGTGAGTGGGGCGGATTTGAGGAGAAATACGGGACGTACTACCTCTCTCCGGCTTCGCCACTCTTCCGCAAGATCCAGACCCTCTATCTCGAGAAGCAGACTGAGCTCTTCGGCACCGATCATATCTATGGCATAGATGCGTTTAATGAGGTGGACTCTCCCGACTGGTCACCGGAGTTCCTTGCCGATGTCTCACGGGCAATCCACACCTCGCTAACCGATGTCGACAGTGAGGCTAAGTGGCTTATGATGACTTGGCTTTTTTACTACGACAAGGAGCACTGGACTCCTGAGCGGATACGGGCATTCTTAGAGGCCGTCCCCCAGGGGAGCATCTACCTGCTGGACTATTACTGCGATAAGGCCGAGGTCTGGAGGGAGACGGAGGCATTCTACGGTCAGCCCTACTTGTGGTGCTACCTCGGCAACTTTGGCGGCAACAGCTGGCTCTGTGGTAATATGCGCGATGTGCGGGAGAAACTCTCTGCTGCGCAGGCCACACCCTCATCGGCACCTATGGGTATAGGCTGTACTCTGGAGGGACTGGATGCCAATCCGATCATGTATGAGTATGTGCTCTCTCAAGCCTGGACGAGTGCACCTACAGCTGATGACTGGATCAGGATCTGGGCGGACAAGCGCGGTAATAGCTCTGCGAATAATTACGTGTACGAGGCTTGGAAGATCCTCGAGAGCTCAGTCTACCGTGACTTTAGCAGAGGAGGTCAGGCGGTGCTGATCCACGCACGTCCCTGTCTGCATGGCTATCAGGGCTGGTGTACAGTGCCCGACTATGAGTATGACAACGATCATCTCCTACGGGCGTGGCAGCTACTCTTGCAGGGCTACACCTCTGCCGAGTCTCACCACAGGGAGCTTACCTATGATCTCGTCAATGTAGGTCGCCAGCTCTTGGGTAATCGGTTTATGGAGCTGAGAGATGTCCTTACTAAGGCATACGAGGATAAGGATCTCGACCAAGTATCAGCTGTAGGACAGCAGATGAAGGAGCTTATGGACGACTACGCCTCTCTCCTCACGTATGAGCCCTACTTTACGCTCGGTAAGTGGCTCCGAGATGCGAGGGACTATGGCTCACACAGTGAGGCAGAGGCTGACTACTACGAGCGAAATGCACGCAGCATCCTCACTGTATGGGGGCAGCCGGGTCGTCAGCTAACAGACTATGCCAATAGAGCCTATGCCGGGCTGGTCACAGACTATTATGCTCCCCGATGGAAGCGATTTATCGAGTCGGTGGAGAGCTCTCTCAGGGAGGGTATCCCGCTCGATGAGGAGCAGTTTAGGACAGAGATGATCGCCTTTGAGGATCAGTGGAGACAATCTACGGGGGAGATCGCAGAGGTCAGGCCATCTATGCCCATAGATCGTTATGTGTCACTTCTTATAAGTAAATACTTTCCCTCCGGTGAGTCCCGATAGGGATCATCAGGAGCTCAAATTATCAATGGGCTTATGAATTACTTACCACTACTATTTCTGCCAAGAGTCGGTATGGGCGAGCTGTTAGTTATCTTAGTCGTTATCCTGATCCTTTTTGGTGCAAAGAGGATTCCTGAGCTGATGCACTCTTTCGGGAAAGGGATCAAGAGCTTCAAGGATGGGCTCAATGAGGATCTGACAGACCCCAAGGACGATGACTCATCCAAGGAGGAGGAGTGAGGAGCCCGATTTCTGGGATAATGCAGAGGTCCTGAGAGGCGTACTTATCAGGGTGTTTATCTACTTCCTGGTTGCTTTTTCAGTTGCCTTTGTCCTTGTCCCCAGTATATTTGACTCAGTGATCCTTGGCCCCTGCAGGGCGGACTTTGTTACTTATCGCTGTATTGAGCGGCTCAGTCCCGGGGAGAGCTTCCGCACGGGGAGCTTCCCGATAGAGCTTGTCAATATCAAGCTAGGGACGCAGTTCTTCCTCCATATCAGAGTTGCCATTGCCATCGCTCTGATCGTCCTCGTACCTCCTGTCTTGATAGAGGTCTGGTATTTTGTACGTCCCGGACTCTATCGGGGAGAGGCCATTGCCCTGAGACATGTCCTCTTGGGGATGCCGATCCTATTTTACCTGGGTGTCTTAGTGGGTTACTTCTTGGTATTTCCACTGACATTGCACTTTCTTGTGTTTTACAATCTAAGTGACCTCATTGCTAATCAATTGTCTCTGGAGTCCTATATGAGCAACTTCTTCACACTCATCTCAGCGATGGGCATCATCTTCCTACTCCCTCTGGTGGTGAAGTTACTTGCTACTGTAGGTGTCCTCAATGTCGACACTCTCAAGCGAGGTAGGCAGTACGCTGTAGTTGTCCTGCTTATCCTTGCTGCCGTCATCACCCCCAGTGGCGATCCGCTCACGATGACGGTCGTCTTCGTCCCGCTCTATCTGCTCTACGAGCTGTCTCTCCTGATGGTCAGAGTGGAGAAACCCGGAGTCGCAAAGTCGTCCCTCTCCGACTGATAAACTAAGTGGCACAACTGCTGATAACATCAAGTAAATATCTATGAACTATCGAAAGCTTACTCTTTGCCTACTTCTGGCATTTCTTGCACACTTCCCGCTCATGTCACAGACAGCCATAATTGCCCATCGTGGGTTATGGAATGTCCGGGGAAGTGCCCAAAACTCCATCGAGTCGCTCCATCGAGCCTACGATACCAGGGGCATCTATGGCCTAGAGATCGATGTGCAGCTGACGAGGGACAGCGTCCTTATACTCTCACATGACCCTGATATCGGTGGTTATCGTATCGACAAGACCGACTGGTCTCAGCTCAGAGATAACGTACGTCTCCGCAGCAAGGAGCAGATCCCTACGCTGGATGAGTTCCTGGAGGCCTTGAGCTCGTACCCCGACCTAAAGCTTTTCTTAGAGCTAAAGACTCAGGAAGACCCAGGCTCAGAGCGCTATCTTGCAGAGCAAGCTCTTGCTATGGTCAAGGCGCACGGGCTACTGGAGCGGACAGCCTTTATCTCCTTCAGTATCGAGATCTGTAAGCAACTCGTCAAGTCCTCTCCCGAGTCACTCGTAATGCACCTAAGAGCTGACTATAGTCCCAAGGAGCTATATGCTATGGGGATGAGGGGAGTAGACTACAATTACTCCGTCTTCTGGAAGCATCCGGAGTGGTTTGATGAGGCCCGATCGCTCGGTATGTCCATAGGCGCTTGGACAGTCAATGAGCCTGCCACGATGCAGTACTTCATCATTCCCAGAGGGTTTGACTTCATGACGACAGACAACGTCATGCCCGCCATGGATGTCTTCGACCTCCTAAAGATAGTCCCGAGAGACATCAGCAAGCCGATCATGTAAGGTCGATTATTACTATTTTCAGCAAAGCCTTAATAGATAATTATGGAAGATAAGAGTAGAAGAAACTTCCTTAAGAAGAGCGCAGCCATAGGTGCTGCAGCCCTCTCCTCCACGCTACTCTCTAGAGCAGAGTCCATCACGGATGTGTACGGAGAGCCTCTCACCACAGAGTCCAGCCTCCGGACGGCTCCTATCGGTAATGCACTACCGATCACAGGGACCTTCCTTGATGAGATCACCCATGATATCCCCTGCCAAAACTGGGGCGAGGAGGAGTGGGATCGGGACTTCGGGTATATGCGTGCTATCGGCATAGATACAGTCATTATGATCCGCTGCGGGTATCGTAAGTTTATCACTTATCCGTCGCCCTACCTGATCAGCAAGGGTTGCTACCGACCCGGGCGAGACCTGCTCGACCTCTTCCTGAGGCTGGCACAGAAGCATGGTATGAAGTTTTACCTCGGTCTCTACGACTCGGGAGTCTACTGGGATACCGGGGATATGTCTCATGAGATCGAGGATAATAAGTATGTCATCGATGAAGTGTGGGAGCGCTACGGGAAGCGGTATAGCAGCTTTGGCGGATGGTATATCAGTGGAGAGATCAGTCGTGCTACCAAGGGGGCCATTGGTGCCTTCCACGCGATGGGCAAGCAGTGCAAGGATGTGTCGGGGGGACTCCCCACCTTCATCTCTCCCTGGATAGATGGGAAGAAGGCTGTGATGGCCTCCGGTAGTGCACTGACCAAGGCTGATGCCGTCTCCGTGCAGCAGCATGAGAGGGAGTGGGACGAGATCTTCTCCGGGATCCATGATGTGGTGGATGCCGTAGCCTTCCAGGATGGTCAGATCGACTACGATGAGCTGGATGCGTTCTTTGAGGTGAATAAGAGGCTCGCCGACAAGTATGGTATGCAGTGCTGGACCAATGCTGAGACCTTTGATAGAGACATGCCGATACGCTTTTTCCCGATTAATTTTGAGAAACTTCGTCTCAAGCTCGAGGCTGCTAAGCGTGCCGGGTACGATAAGGCGATCACCTTTGAGTTCTCCCACTTCCTCTCGCCCCAGTCTGCTTACTTGCAGGCAGGTCATCTATACGACAGATACCGTGAGTACTTTGGCATAAGATGAGGACCTTCTCTCTCCATAGTTTCGTCCGGGCTACCCTTGTCGCTCTATCCTGCCTGCTGATGGGTCAGACCCTCTCAGGTCAGGAGAGAGCGTACGATGTGGTCGTTGTGGGTGGTGGTGTCGCCGGTACCGCGGCAGCAGTACAGTCGGCCCGCATGGGGTGCTCTACCTTGCTCCTCTCTGAGTGTGAGTGGCTCGGAGGGATGCTCACCTCGGCCGGAGTGAGTGCCGTGGATGGTAATTACCGGCTGCAGAGTGGCATCTACGGCGAGTTTCGTCGTGCCCTGGTCGATCACTATGGTGACGATAAGGCTCTCGCAACCGGCTGGGTGAGTCGGACACTCTTTGAGCCTTCTGTAGGGAGTGCGATCCTACTACGTATGGTCCGCCGGGAGTCTCACTTGACTCTCTACCCCTCGACCACAGTCGCCTCTATAGAGATAGCCCCCGGAGAGGGGTATCGTCTGCGGATAAGTAGGCCGGAGGGCTCAGAGCAGGTGCTGGCGCGTCGACTGATTGATGCGACAGAGCTTGGTGACATCGCGGGAGAGCTGGGAGTGCCGTACGATGTGGGTATGGAGTCAAGGGCTATCTCAGGGGAGGATGTCGCTCCGGAGGAGTCTAATCACATCATACAGGATCTCACCTATGTAGCCATACTCAAGGAGTACGATCACCCTATGCCGCTCAAGCGACCGGAGGGCTATGACCCGAGGGAGTTTGCTTGCTCTTGCAAGACGGATCTCTGTCATACTCCTGTCAATTCCACCCGCACCCTCTGGTCGCCGGAGGATATGCTCCGGTATGGCAAGTTGCCCAATGGTAAGTATATGATCAATTGGCCGATAGAGGGCAATGATTACTACGCCAATGTGATAGAGTCATCCGAGGAGGAGCGTCAAGAGGCTTATAAGCAGGCTAAGGAGAAGACCAAGCGCTTCCTCTACTTCCTGCATGATGAGCTGGGCTTCGATCACCTCGGCATTGCGGATGATGAGTACCCCACTGCAGACGGCTGGCCCTTCATCCCCTACCACAGAGAGTCACGGCGGATCAGGGGGGTAGTCCGCTTTGATCTCAATCATCTGGAGCACCCATACGATCAGCCACTCCCTCTCTNTCGTACCTCTGTGGCGGTGGGAGACTATCCGGTGGATCATCACCACGAGGCCTATACCGGCGAGGAGGCGTTACCCGACCTCCACTTCCATCCGGTACCCTCCTTTGCTGTCCCGCTGGGCGTAGTGATCCCTCAGGATCAGGGAGACCTCCTCGTCGCGGAGAAGTCTATCTCCGTGTCTAATGTCGTCAATGGCACTACTCGGCTCCAGCCGGTGGTCATGCAGCTGGGACAGGCCGCCGGTCTGCTTGCCGCACTCTCCGTCAGGGATGAGATCCCTTCGGCAGGGGTATCTGTGAGAGCTGTACAGAGCGAGCTGCTGAGGCGAGGTGGGTATCTGATGCCCTTCCTTGATGTCCCTCAGGGCGACCCTCTCTTCCTCCCCCTACAGCGCATAGGCGTCACCGGGATCCTGAGGGGTGAGGGCAAGACAATTAATTGGTCCAATGAGACGTGGATGCGTGTCACTGCTCCGCTCCTCTACGGGGAGATCTTCTGCCTGGAGGAGTACTATCCCGATGCGGTGGAGCAGATCCGCCTGTGGAGAGGAGCTGATCACGAGGAGGTATCGGTATCCCGAGCACTCCGGCTGATGAGCCTGCTCTCCGGGAGAGAGGTGACAGAGGCTGAGCTCCCGGGGCAAGACCTCGGAGGGACCATCTCGAGGGGAGACTTTATCCTCCTCCTGGATCGCATACTCAATCCCTTTAGTCAAGAAGTGGATCTCTACGGAAATAAGGTGTGCCGACCCGACGGCTCACTAATACCGGTAAAAGAAAAGTCTAATATCGGTATTAGTGATCTCTAATATCGGTATTAGATCAAGCCCTTATCCGCTATAAAGAATCGATGTGATAATCACGGCATTATAATCAAGAAAAAAAGACATGAATAGGTATCTGCTTCCGATCCTGCTGCTCCTCCTCGGAGCACAGTCGCTTTACGCTCAGCGCGAGCTACCTCCCTTTGAGCCCTTTGTCCACTATACTATGAGGGAGTCAATGTTTGAGGAGGCTCCCACCCATGATGGTGCGATCGTCTTCCTCGGCAATAGCATCACTGATCACTGGCAGTGGCACGAGTACTTTACGCCACCCACCGGTGTCGCGATCCTCAATAGAGGTATCGGGGGTGACATCACAGCCGGAGTGCTCCACCGTATGCCTGAGATCATCCGGCATCAGCCATCCAAGCTCTTCCTGATGATTGGTATCAACGACCTCATCGGCTCTAAGCCCAATGCTCAGATCATTGCTAATATCGAGCATATCCTGAGTATCCTGAAGAGTCAGTGCCCTGACACGAAGATCTTCCTCGAGAGTATACTTCCGATCAATCGGGAGATCTTCAAGACTGACACGCCCTCAGTAAGCACCGATAATATCCGTCAGATCAATGCCGAGCTCTCAGCCTTGGCTAAGAGGATGGACTGTACTTACCTGGATATTTTCTCTCTCCTGATAGACCCGGAGACAGATATGCTGCGCGCCTCATATACCCGTGACGGCATCCATCTGACTGCTCAGGGCTATCGTCTATGGATCAATGAGATAACCCCCTTAGTGGAGAAGTAAGGCAACAAGATGGAGAAGAAAGAGACCAACTACGGCTACCTGCTCTTCCTGGCGATAATTGCTGCTCTCGGAGGCTTCCTCTTTGGCTATGATACGGCAGTTATCTCGGGGACCATCCCTCTCGTGGTGGGGCAGTATGGCTTAGATACCATGTCGCAGGGCTGGTACGTGGGCTGCGCTTTGGTAGGATCGATTATCGGGGTGCTATGCGCCGGGATCCTGAGTGATGGGATAGGGCGCAAGTGGAGTATGCTGCTCTCTGCGGTCCTCTTCACTACCTCTGCGGTAGGCTGTGCAGTCAGCCACTCATTTGATCAGCTGGTGGTCTATCGTATCATAGGAGGGATGGGGATCGGCGTCGTGTCGATCGTCTCGCCACTCTATATCTCTGAGATATCTATCCCTAAGTATCGCGGACGGATGGTGGCGCTCTATCAGCTGGCCGTCACTATTGGTTTCCTCGGAGCATATCTCATCAATTTTGCACTCCTCAGATGGTCCTCCTCTGATCCGACCCTCTCCGGAGACTGGATGCAACTCATCTTCTCCACAGAGGTCTGGCGTGGGATGCTGGGGATGGAGACGATCCCTGCTCTGCTCTTCCTTGTGGCTATACTATTTATCCCCGAGAGTCCCCGATGGCTCATCCTGAGACATAAGGACGACCGGGCAAGGGAGATCCTACGCACTATGCATAGGGACCCTGAGGTGGTCGAGAGTCAGATGAGTGAGACGAGAGCAGCTATCGCAGCAACATCCGCTGAGCAGAGCTCTCTCCGGCTCCTGAGGGAGCCGGCTGTCCTCCGCCCGGTCTTGATCGGGGTGGCGATCGCTATGCTTGGACAATTTATGGGAGTCAATGCTGTGCTCTACTATGGTCCATCTATCTTTGAGGGTGCCGGGCTGGCAGCGCAGGACTCTCTGTGGTATCAGGTGTGGATCGGTATAGTAAATGTACTTACCACAGTGCTTGCGATCTTCCTTATCGACAAGGTGGGGCGGAAGACTCTGGTCTACTATGGCGTGTCAGGTATGATCGTGTCGCTGGTGCTGATAGGGCTATACTTCCTGTATGGTGAGGCGATCGGCATCTCGTCCACCTGGTTGCTGGTCTTCTTCCTGGCATACATATTCTTCTGTGCGGGGTCTATCAGCGCGGTGATCTTTGTCTTCCTCTCAGAGATGTATCCGACCCGCATCCGAGGTCTGGCGATGTCCTTGGCGGGTCTCTCGCTATGGATCGGGACCTACCTGATTGGTCAGCTTACGCCCTGGATGCTGGAGACACTGACGCCCTCGGGGACCTTTTTCCTCTTTGCACTCATGTGCCTGCCCTACCTCTATATCGTGTGGAGGCTCATGCCGGAGACTACCGGTAAGAGTCTGGAGGAGATCGAGCGCTTCTGGTTCCGCTCTACTCCATCTCGATGATGACTTAGTCGCCATGAGCTCCATCTCGCACATACTCCGACTCCTCCTCTCCTGCGCTGCCCTCGTAGGAGGTCTCTCCGCCTATTCTCAGGAGGGGGACTACACCTTGATCCCCATGCCTCAGCATGTGGAGTCTCTATCCGAGGGGTATTATGAGTGGTCCGATGGAGTGAGCCTGTCGCTGCCCGAGACTCTTGGTGATCTCTTGCCTATTGCCTGGGAGTTGGTCGGTGAGATCGAGGAGGTGGGGGCGGTCTCGGGGCTGAGCGTCTCGTGTGAGGAGTCGACGGATCGCTCGATGATCCACTTTGAGTATGATCCGAGGATGACGCCGGACGGGTATACCCTCAGGATAACTCCTGACGCAGGTGTCCTCCTCCGCTATAAGGAGGCCGAGGGAGCACGCTATGCTCTACAGACGCTTAGGCAGCTGATCACTCCGAGAGGGCTTCCCTCTCTGGAGATCGAGGATCGGCCGCGGCTTCCCTACAGGGGACTGATGCTGGATGTGTCACGTCACTATATGCCCCTCCCCTTTATCCTCCGACTTCTTGATGAGATGGCTCGGTATAAGCTCAATAAGCTCCACTGGCATCTCACGGATGGCGGTGGATGGCGCCTGGAGATCAAGAGCATTCCTGAGCTGGTAGGCAAGACTGCATACCGTAGTGAGTCTCACTTTATGAGGTGGTGGGACTCTGGTGACAGACGGCATATTCCCTCTGACTCTATCGGCGGCTATGGTGGGTACTACACGCAGGAGGAGGTCCGCGAAGTGGTCCGCTTCGCTCAGGAGAGAGGCATAGAGGTGATCCCTGAGATCGAGATGCCGAGCCACAGCAGTGAGGTACTCTATGCCCTTCCGCAGCTCTCTTGTAGTGGTAGTCCGGCAAGGTACGAGAGAGATCTCTGTCTCGGTAATCCTGAGACCTACACCTTTATACACCGGGTCCTGGATGAGGTGATGGATCTCTTCCCCTCTCAGTATATCCATATAGGGGGCGATGAGGCAGACAAGAGAGGATGGGAGACTTGCTCACGGTGCAAGGCTCTGCGTGACAGGGAGGGGCTGGAGAGTACAGACGCCCTGCAGGGTTACTTCATGACCTCCATCTCAGAGTACGTCACCTCTAGGGGACGCACAGCCATAGGCTGGGATGATGTCCTCGGCGGAGGAGCACCTCCCGAGATGACTATTATGTCCTGGCGTGGTGAGGAGGGAGGCATCACGGCAGCCAAGTCCGGTCACGATGCCATAATGTGTCCTGTGGGGATCCTGTATCTGGACTACTATCAGTCGGATAGACGCTATGAGCCGGAGGCCAATGGCTGGACCACTACCTTTATGAGGACTTACGGGTATGATCCTGTACCCCCCTCACTCACATCGGACGAGAAGAGGCACATCGTAGGTGTACAGGGAAATCTCTGGACGGAGTATGTGCCTACCCCGGAGCATGCAGAGTATATGATCTTTCCTCGCCTCCTGTCTCTTGCTGAGATAGGCTGGACAGAGGTGTCGCAGAAGGATCCGGAGTGCTTTAAGTGGCGTCTCAATCGCGAGGTGGAGAGACTGCGGGGTAGGGGCGTCAATAGCTATAGTCCCTCCTCCAGCTTGGATGAGAGTATGACTGTCGACAATGCTCATCGGAGGATACTGGTAACACTGGAGAGTGAGCGACGTCCCCTCGAGGTACATTATACACTGGATGGGACGATCCCGACACTCTCCTCGCCGAGATACAGCCTCGGTGACACCATCGTGGTGAGCGACTCTGCACGGATCATGGCGGCGCACTTCGTGGCCGGCAGGATAGATGGTCGGGTGACGGAGGTGGATGCTGACTATCACTTGGGGGTGGGTAAGAGACTTACCTGGCTGACCCCCACCGGCAGTGAGTATGCCTCTGTGGGTCTTGAGACGGCGCTGCTGGACGGCGTGCGGGGGACGGCAAACTTCTCTGATGGTAAGTGGCTGGGGACTCGTGCCTCTCGCGACAATGTGGTGCTTATCGATCTCGGAGTGGTGCAGCCCATACACAAGGTGTCGACCCGATGCATGCAGCAAGCGGGTCCCGGTCTCTATATGCCTCGCTGGGTCGAGGTCTCTCTCTCCGAGGACGGACAGACCTTCACCCCCTGTGGCAGGATCTTATCTGCCACCTCCCCCGACGATCGGAGGCAACGCATAGAGACATTCACTATCCGGACAGATCGTAAAGCGCGCTACATCAAGGTGCACTATCATATGCCTCCGGACGATAAATACCTGATGACGGATGAGATCGTGATCTGGTAAGAGTTGATAATGAGATTAATAATAATAGTTTTATAGATTTACAAACCCTAATAAGTCAAAACCGCAGATTATGAAGATCGCAACTGCCTCTATCTGCCGGAGATTGGCCCTTGTGGTAGGAGTGCTAATGATGGCACTACAAGTCACAGCGCATGGGCAACAACTCCAAGTCACCGGTCAAGTGACTGACAATACCGGACTGCCTCTCACTGGTGTCATGGTAAAGGTCAAGAATACCGGTAACGGCACTGCAACTGACCAGGATGGTCGGTACTCTATCCGTGTTGCCAAGTCAGATGTGCTAGTCTTTAGCTTCATCGGAATGGTACCACAGGAGATTACCGTCGGAAGTAAGACGGTGATCAACGTCAAGCTACTAGACAACGTAGCGCAGCTCGACGAACTTGTAGTTGTCGGCTATGGTACTCAAAAGAAGGAGCACCTCACCGGTGCCGTCTCTACGATCTCTAAGTCCGACCTCACCAAGGTCCCGACAAGTAATGTCTCTCAGCTGCTTGTCGGAAGGGCCCCCGGTCTCTCCGGAGTTCAGTCCGGTGGTGCACCAGGGTCTGATGGCACCGAGATCTTGCTCCGTGGTCTCAATACCTATAATGGTAGCTCCTCTCCGCTGATCTTAGTCGATGGTGTGGAGAGAAGGATGAATGAGGTCAATCCTCAGGACATCGAGAGCATTTCCGTGCTTAGAGATGCAGCAGCGGCTGCAGTCTATGGTATGCGAGCCGGTAATGGTGTCATCCTCATCACCACAAAGCGTGGTGCTGAGGGACGACACAATATCAGCTACTCCGGCTCTTACTCTTGGTCACGCCCGACGACTCTCCCTGAGTTTGTCAACGGTCTGGAGTATATGCAGTGGTACAATAAAGCGCTTGAGCTGGATGGAAAGGCTCCTAAGTTTACCGAGGAAGAGATGACCCTGGTGACCAATGGCGATCCTTCTGATGGGTATGAGAATACCGACTGGATCGCTCCTGCACTCAAGTCGACCTCTATGCAGAAGCACACCGTGTCTCTGACGGGAGGCTCTGAGCGCATCAAGTACTACACCAGTGGTGAATTCATGAACCAGAATGGTATTCTCGATACCAATCACTATAGCCAGTATGGTCTGCGTGCCAATATCGATGCTGTTCCGGTCAAGAATATCACCGTGTCCATCAATCTCGCAGGCAGATATCGCAATAACTTCACTGATGGTATCCTCTCCTGGGGCAATCAGGAGGAGGGTAACGTCTGGGGCTTACTCATGTATGCGAGACCATTTGTCCCCCGTGAGTATGACGGTCATCCTACCGCTCCTGCACGCCTTCCGATCAATCCCTACTACAGTATCGGTAACTCCGGCTCCTCGGAGAATAAGAACTATGCCTTCGAGGGATCCGGTAAGATCCGCTGGGATATCCCCTACGTCGAGGGCCTCAATGTCTCGATGTTTGCCTCTTGGGACTATAAGGCACTCAATGGCAAGAGCTTCAATTACGCTTACGAGGTGATGTGGTACGACTTCGGGAAGAAGGAGTATGCCCTTAGGGATGCTACAAATCTGCAGAAGGATGGCAGCCTCTACATGAGTAACACTCAGAATGTCGGCTATACCCTCCGACCCGCTATCGAGTACAGCAATACGTTTGATAAGCATCATGTCGGTGCCCTCTTCCTCTACGAGCTAAATGGTCTCTACACCAGTAACTTACAGGCTCGTCGTCGGAGCTACGACCTCTTCGATATCAGAGAGCTGGATTTCGGAAAGGTCATTCCCGAGGCAGGAGAGCGCTGGCCGGGAAACGGAGGAAAGAGTGGCAGTATTGCCAATGCCGGATACGTGGGGCGTGTCAATTATGCCTATGACAAGAAGTACCTCGCAGAGTTTTCCTTCCGTTATGATGGAACCTATCTCTTTGCTAAGGACTACCGCTGGGGCTTCTTCCCCTCCGGCTCTCTCGCGTGGGTGATGTCTGAGGAGAGCTTTATCAAGGACCGCACCGATATCGTCGACATGCTTAAGCTCCGTGGAAGTATCGGTCAGCTGGGACGTAATACCGTGGCTCCCTATCTCTTCCTCAAGAGCTACAGTCTCCAGAATAAGAATGTAGCCTTCGGTAAGGACCCGCAGGCACAGAATACCTTGGTTACCTCCTCTGCCGGTATGCCTATCCCCGACCTGACCTGGGAGAAGACGCGGACCTATAACCTCGGTCTTGACCTGACTCTCTGGAGGGGACTCCTGGGTGTTGAGATGGATGTCTTCTACAAGTATACCTATGATATCCTCCAGCCTCTCGGAGGTAATTATCCCCCCTCACTGGGAGGTAACTATCCTACGATCGAGAACTCAGGTACCTTTGACAACCGAGGCTTCGAGCTGGTGCTCTCACATCGCAATACCGTAGGGGATCTGCACTACAATCTAAGTAGTACCATCTCTTACACTCATAATCGCATCCTCAAGAGAGCAGAGCCGGACAATATCCTCCCTTGGCAGAGTCAGATCGGACGCTCGGTAGGTCGAGTGCTTGGATTTAAGACAGACGGACTCTTCCAGACTCAGGAGGAGCTTGATAACGCTCCTAAGTCCCCCTCACAGAAACCTCGTCTCGGTGATATCAAGTATGTGGATATCAATGGTGATGGACGGATAACCTATGAAGATAAGGTGGAGATAGCCTCCTCCAGATTCCCGGAGTTGGTCTATGCGATCAATGGTTCACTCAACTGGAGAGGGATTGACTTCTCTGTGATGTTTCAGGGAGCGGCTCTCTATAGCCAGATGCTTCAGGGTACGTGGAATAATGGAGCGGAGGATATGACCCCTCTGACGAAACCCTTCTATGGCGGAGGAGATACCCCGCCCAGGTATCTTGTGGAGGGAAGCTGGAGACCCGATAACACGGGTGGTATGTATCCTCGTCTCTCTATTGAGGGGAATATCAATAATGCGTTTACCTCAGACTACTGGCTGATCAATGGATCTTACCTGAGACTCAAGAATGTCACCCTCGGTTACACGCTACCGGAGACCCTCACTAATAAGATGAGTCTGCAGAGCCTCCGACTCTACGTGGCCGGAGTCAATCTCCTCACCTTCTCCGGCTTTAAGTATATAGACCCTGAGGCACCTAGTGTCCTCCAAGCCTACTATCCTCAGCAGAAAACAGTCAGCCTGGGACTTGATGTCTCCTTCTGATGGAATCATTTACTAAGAAATACTCAAGGATATGAGACAGATAATAGCTAAGATAGCAGTACTCTGCTTGTCGCTGGGCGCACTATCGACTGCGATTACAGGGTGTAGCGATCCTCTGGAAATAAATCCCAATGATCGATACAGCGAGCATACCGCTTATGCTAATATGAAGAACCTTGACCTTCACGTCAAGAGTTTCTACGGAGTTCTGATGTCACCGCACACGGCAGAGATCAGGAGCAATGGGCGCATGAGTGAGCTCTACACGGATCTGATGAAGCCCACCTTCTATAATCAGACTTTCTCCGAGAATGATAAGATCTTCTATCAGCCTCAGAGCTATACACAGACCTTTGTCCTCGACAACTGGGCTGATATGTATAGTCGGATCAAGAGGATCAACGAATTCCTCGTCGACTGCAATAAGGGTAAGCTCTCTGAGCTTCCCCAGGAGGAGGTCGCCATACGCATCGCGGAGGCACGCTTCTGGAGAGCTTTTGCTTACCAGGAGCTGATCCAGCGCTATGGAGGCGTTGTCCTCCGGATCAGCGAGGAGAAGGTCGATGATCAGAACGATCGCTCTAAAGCCCGCTCGTCGGAGAAGGAGTGCTGGGACTTTGTCCTCAGTGAGTACGCCAAGGCAGCAGAGAGTCTCCCCGAGGAGTGGCCTGCACTGGAGCTGGGTCGAGTCACCAAGGGCACCGCGTGGGCACTTATGTCACGCGCGGCTCTCTACGCCGGCAGGTGGCAGGAAGCGCTGGATGCGGTGTCTCAGGTAGAGCGTCTGGGTAAGTATGCTCTTCTGGACGACTACAGCAAGGTCTTTACCACGGAGCACAATAAGGAGCTTATCCTTGCCGCTTACTTCGATAAGCCGAGCCTGCAGCACAATTTTGATAATTACTACGGAGCGTCTGCCGACTTCCTCGGTCATGAGACCGGCGTGGTGGCTACCCCGACGGAGGAGTTTGCCGGGAGCTACGAGATCAAGGTGGGGGATGAGTGGAAGCCCTTCAGTTGGGATGAGGTGACATCTGAGGGGATCGATCCCTGGAAGGATCGTGACCCTCGCTTCTACGCCACCATTCTCTACAACGGAGCACCATGGAAGCGCCTTGTCGATGTCGCCAATAAGCGATGGGAGCCGCGTAATCTCGAGCTCTTTGTCGGTGGTGTGGATGGCTTCCATGAGTATGATACTGCCGATAATACTCGAAGCACGACTACCGGATATGTGGTGCGCAAGTATCTCCAGTATGACCCCGAGTCAGATCTCGTAAATATCAAGAGCGATCAGTACTGGATCGAGATGCGATATGCAGAGGTATTGCTCATCAAGTCTGAGGCCCTGGCGCGACTGGGGAAGTACACCGAGGCCTACCAGGAGCTCAATAAGCTGCGCACCACTCGTGCGTCGGTACAGCTGCCCGCGCTTCCCCTCAAGGCCTCCTGGGAGGAGTACCTGGGTGACTTGCAGCTGGAGCGCATCCGGGAGCTGGGTCTGGAGGGACACCGCTTCTGGGACCTCCGTCGGTGGGGTATTGCTCAGATGGTTATGGATGGCATGCAGCGCCATGGCGTCAAGATTACCAAGAGTGACGACCACTTCGTGTACCAGTACATCGCCGTGGATCCTCAGCCTCTCGTCTTCCCGGAGAGGTATCTGATCAATCCGATCCCGCTTAATGAGTTTAAGAACAACGCGGCTCTTGAGCAGAATGAACAATGGAAATAACTACGAAACACGTACAGCTATGAAAGTAAGATATATACTACCTCTCATAGGCGCGCTCCTCGGACTTCTGACGGGCTGTCAGAGTCCGGTCGAGCCCGGCTACACCAAGGAGGCGGACTTGCATAAATTGTCGGTAGAGGGGGCTTTTTGCTCCAATAAAGATAAGACCTTCAAGGCTACTATCGATGATGAGGAGGGGCTCATTACTCTTAAGATCCCCTACTATCTCTCTGACATCGACCCGATACAGGGAGACCTGACCCAGATGGTCCTCACTGCGGTGATGCCTGTGGGTGCAACATTTGAGCCCAAGCTGGAGGGTGTCCATGACCTCACCAAGGACTTTAAGTCTACCATACACTACGTAGATGGAAGTAGTAAGGAGTATACCTTCCGCGCAGAGTATGTGCGATCGGACCGCTCTGATGTCACCTCGATCAAGTTGACTAACGGAGGTGATAATGATAAGTTCATCTACATTCTACAGCCGGTGAGTGAGGATGGCTCACGCATCATCAAGATCGTCCAGCTCGGGTACAAGCACCTTCAGTTGCTCAAGCATGCCAAGCTGGAGATCGAGACCTCGCCATGGTCGACGCTGAAGCTCCCTGCTGAGGGGGCTGAGATGGACCTCACCGACGAGAGTACCTCTTTCACGGTAGTTTCCCAGAGCGGAAAAGAGACTAAGTATAGTTTTAAGATCGTAGATCCCAACTACGCGCCGCTTGGTAAGCCGGGTGTGATCTCTCCCCTCTTCGGAGTCAAGGTGATAAAGGATGGTGATCACGGCTGGGTTGATGCTCAAAATCGCTCTATGGCTGTGATCGGAGATGAGCTAGTCATCGCCAATCTCAAGGGGCCATTCCTTCGCCACAATCGCTTCACAGGCAAGGCTACCGGTAAGACCGTCAATCGTGATCCCATCGTTGGTGATATCCACGGTATCGCTCACGATGAGGCAGGTCACCTGGTGGCTACCACGATCTCCTCGATCGAGAATAAGTGGGTTCCAAATCACACGCTCGAAGTGTGGGTCTGGAAGGATGGCATTGATGGTACACCGACCAAGATTTTTACGCAGGATCTTCAGCACGACCCGATGTTTGTGGGTAAGAATAAGAATGCCAATACCGGACGTACCATGGGCATTGCCGGCAATGTCCTCAGTGGCAAGGCGCGTATTGGATTTGTCTTCAATGGCCTCAATGAGTTCTTCGTACTTTCCCTCAAGGATGGTGAGGTCGTTAAGCACAGCGGACTTATTGCTCCCAAGAGTGCAATTGCCCTTACCAATGCCTCCAAGTGTGTCCCCACCGGTGTAGAGGACAGTGATCCTGTCGTGATCGGCGCTCTCGTGGATCGCGGTATGGTCAAGGTAGGTATGGATGGTGAGACCCATTACTTTGGTCCAGGT
Organism: Porphyromonas bennonis DSM 23058 = JCM 16335; assembly: GCF_000375645.1. GTDB lineage: Bacteria > Bacteroidota > Bacteroidia > Bacteroidales > Porphyromonadaceae > Porphyromonas_A > Porphyromonas_A bennonis. The sequence continues at coordinate 29,488 of NZ_AQWR01000014.1, forward strand.
AAGCGCTGGTTCACTGTCAATGGGAATACCAAGGGTTTTGCCTACACCCACTTCAACGGCATGGAGCTGGTCGCTATAGGTAATGGAAGTGTTGCCGATTGGGATGCTGGTTATGACTGGCGTAATCGCCTTATCGTTGCCGACATCAAGAGCGGTGCTCCGGCGTCTCTCACAGATGGTGAGATCCTCGACTCCTACAATAAGAAGTACGATCCCGCCGCCACCGGAGACCTCACGGCTCCCAATGAAGTGGACTACGGTCGGCTCTATGGCTGGCTCAATGAGCATGTGGGTAAGAATCCCAATAAGGTGGGAGATGCCTGCTTCTTCGTCAGCCCGGATGAGACAACAGTCCATGTCTATCTTATGGTGACCGACATGGGATTCATGGGTTGGGAGATCACCAAGTACTCCATCTAAGACAGTGATGCCGAATTACATCCTTGTGAAAGAGTAATGACTGAACTTCAGAATTAAGAAATGGATTCTTCAACTCAAGAATATCTACACCACATAATCACTCAGTGCAGGGAGGAGCTGCTGAAGAGTGTCCTCCCCTTCTGGCTCGAGCATGGTCTCGACCGGGAGTATGGCGGCATGCTCACCTGCGTCGATCGCGATGGGACCCTGATGGACGGGACCAAGTCGGTCTGGTTTCAGGGTCGTGCAGCCTATATCCTCTCCTACGTCTATAATCACATCGACCCCCGCCCCGAGTACCTCGAGGCGGCAAGGAGTATCCTCGACTTCGCCGAAAAGCACTGCGTCGATCCGAAGGATGGGCGGTGGTACTTCGAGGTGACACGCGAGGGGCTTCCGCTCCGCAAGCGTCGCTACGTTTTCTCCGAGACCTTTGGCATCATCGCTATGGCGGAGTATGCGCTGGCGACAGGAGACAAGAGCTATGCCGAGAAGGCTCTCCGACTCTTCCGTCAGGTGCAGGAGTGGCTAGAGACGCCCGGTGCACTGCCGTCCAAGTACCTCCCCACTCAGCCCGCCATCGGTCACAGCATCCTGATGATCCTGATGAATACCGCCGCAGTGCTGCGTCAGGTAGTCGATGATCCGATCCTCGATCGTCAGGTGGAGCAGTCGTATGAGGCGATCCGCCACAAGCTCTGGCGCCCGGAGTACCACATCATCCTCGAGAGTGTCACCCCTGAGGGCGACCTGATCGACACCCTCGGCGGGCGAACGATCAATCCCGGTCACTGCATCGAGACCTCCTGGTTCCTCATGGAGGTGGGGCACGCCTTCCCCTATCTGTCGATCTCGGATGAGATGCGATCCTTTGCCCTCGAGGTGCTGGACGGCGCCTGGGAGTGGGGCTGGGACGAGCCCTATGGGGGTGTGATCAACTTCCTCGACTGCAAGGGCTTCCCGAGTCAGGACTACAGCCAGGACATGAAGTTCTGGTGGCCTCAGACCGAGGCAGCCATTGCACACCTCTATGCCTATAAGGAGACCGGTCGGGAGGAGTACCTCGAGAGTCATAAGAAAGCACTCGACTGGGCCTGGACCCACCTCCGTGACCCTGAGTACCCCGAGTGGTACGGCTACCTCCACAGAGACGGCACCGTGGCACAGCCGGCTAAGGGCAACCTCTTCAAGGGACCCTTCCACATCCCCCGCATGCTGACTAAGCTCATCCTCCTCGCAGAGGAACTCCGCGGAGAGTAGGTTCCTGAAATAATAAGAGAGGGCTGCATTGCTGAGACTTCAGTGGTGCAGCCCTCTCTCTTTGTCACCGGGTGTACCGAAAGAGAGGTCCCCTCTCCTCTTCACCGGAGATAACCACATAGGTATCGAAGCGTTGCTCTCCCTCATAGAGCACTATGATCCTACCACCGCGTGACAGCCCCTCATAGGCATCGATGCCGCTGACTCTGCCGTATCCGAGAGCCAGCCCCTTGTAGAGCCCTATCGCATCATTGGAGTGATCGTGTCCACAGAAGGCTCCCATAACCCCCTTCATCTCCAGCATGGTGCCGAATAGTCCACTATTGATCGCCGGGGAGTTGACATGCCACCGCATCTCACCGACTACCTCCTTATTGTCTGAGAGCGCGCTATACTCCGGTATGGGGATGTGAAAGAAGAGTAGGGCGGGGAGGGTATCATCTCCTATCTCCTCCTGTGTTTCTGTATGTACCCTCCTTAGCCATTCTATCTGGTCAAAGTGAATGATGTCGTAGTGGCTCAGGGACTGGTCGTGGTAGTACTGCCCGGAGTCGATCAGGTAGAGGAGAGCCCCTGTGGTGTTTTCTGTTGATCCTCTGATCCTGAGTTGCTGGTTGCCTCTTCCGCTGATCTCTACCGGACCTCTTTGACTCAGGCAATAGGGCGTCCCCTCCAGAAGCGTATAAATGGAGTCCTTGGCAATCGTTTCTGCATCGTGATTGCCGAGCAAGACGACATAGGGCTGTCGCTCCTCTGTGAAAAATCGTATGATACTCCGCCACCCCTCTGCTGCCGGTGCCCGAGTCACTACATCACCTGTCAATACGACTAAGTCAGGCTGCTCTATCGTGATAATCTCTCGGAGTATTGTCAGAGTCTGAGCCTTACCTGGGGAACCGGGATCTAAGTGCAGGTCGGTAAATTGTGCAATCCTGAAAGTCCCGTCCTCGCGAAAGCGAAGAGTGGTGTCATTCTGAGCGAGCAGGCAGGACTGCTGCAAGGTTACGAGTAAGAGAAGTAGGATCAGTGCTCTACGCATATTGTTGACGCTTTTGAGTTTCATGACCTCCTTTATCAGGGTGAGCCATATCGATTGCCTGCTCTAAGGTACCCATTTATTATGCTATTTCCCTCAGAACGCCATGCTCCATCAATGGCAATCGCAGTAGCGGCTAATTCGGATTCTGATGTGCCCGGAGAGGGGAGTGCAGGGGTGACGCATTTGGATCTTGAGGGATCGAGATTACTCCAAGTATCAGTCATAATCAGCTGAAATTTAACATCTTAAGCTTGTTTCTGTCGGGTGTTTTCTGTAACTCAGTAGCTGATAATCAATGGCATAAATCACTATTTTCAGCATCGTTTCTCTATAGAAAGTATCTTCTCCATCCTCTCTGCGGTCCCGGATCATCGCAAGGGAAATCATCTCGTTTACCCGCTGGACTATATTCTACTGGTCAAGATAACCGAGAAGGAGGCCGACTACATCCTCAATGTGAAGTCCAATCAAAAGGGGACGCTCCTTGAGGCGGACGGGCTTTTCAAGCCGTTCTACAAGAAGGAAATCGTGCGTACCATATCGGAGGAATGTGGTCATGGACGTGTGGAGAAAAGGGTGATGGAGAGCATCATGGACCCGATGAGATTCTCAGACCTGGAGCACTATATCAGCCTGAACAAATGGCAGAATATGCGCTCGATCCATAAAATGACCAGGGTGAGATATAATAAGCGGACAGGAAAAGAAAGCCGTGAAGTCACCTACTTCATCTCCTCTCACACCGATCCCGAGAAAGTCTTCAAAATGATCCGGGAACACTGGTCCGTGGAGAATAATCTTCACTACTGCCTGGATGTGATATTTCGTGAGGATCAGTCACTTAAAAGAAGAGGTAATGCGGCTGAAAACATAAATATCATATACAAGATCGCCCTCTTCTTCCTTGGCAGAATGAGAGCGAAAGAGAGAAGAGCCTATGATGATTGCCGGAAGATAAATGCCCTTAAGGAATCATCAGAGATCCTTGCTTACGACTATACCGCTTAATTTCAAATGCGTCACCCATATCTGTAAAGAACGAAAATGTTAGATTTGCATCAGAATAACTCACACCCTAACATGAATAACAGTATGAAGAAGTCTCTACTTCTCCTCTCTGCCGGGCTACTGGTCACCGGCACCATCGCCTGCACTAAGGAGAGCACGGCACCCCGCCTACGGGGAAGCAACCTCCCTCAGAGTCTCGAGGGACAGTACGCCACGCTCATCGCAAAGGGCGGTGAGCGGATCGACTCCGCTCAGGTAACCTCAGGAGCCTTTGAGCTCGACTTGCCCGACACCATCTCCCTCACTCGCTACGACGTAGAGCTGGGAGGTCAGGCGATCGGCTACTTCCCCGAGAGTGGTACCTCGACGATCATCCCCGACAGCGACAGCGAGGGATATACTTACGACGAGACCTCCACGCCGATGAATCGCCAGCTCGCAACTCTCACAGAGGAGTACAATACCGCCTACGGCGACTACGTCCGCGAGAGTCTCTCACTCCAGGAGGCGTACAAGGCTGCTGGGAATAAGGTGACTCCCGAGATCTCTAAGAAGGGCGCCGAGCTCTCCGATCGCTTCACTGCACGTGTGGCAGAGATCGCTCGTAAGTGCTTCGAGGAGAATAAGGATAACGAGCTGGGACGGATGGCGCTCTCCCTCTACCCCACCTCCGACTCTAAGGGCTTCGTCGAGCTGTACGAGTCTGCCGGCGACCTGATCAAGGAGGATCCCGACCTGAAGAAGCTCTATGAGCTGCAGCAGGCAGAGCAGAAGACGAGTGCCGGTCAGCCCTACGTCGACGTAACGATGACCGATGAGACCGGCAAGGAGATCCGCGTGAGCGAACTCCGTGAGGAGGGCAAGCACCTCCTCATCGATGTCTGGGCCTCCTGGTGCGGTCCCTGCCGTGCTGCCATGCCGCACCTCGCTGAGATCGCAAAAGGACATACCTCCACGATCAAGGTGGTGAGCATCGGAGGTATCAATGAGACCTTTGAGGCAAATACTCAAGCTCGCAAGGAGCTCGGTATGACCTGGACCACGGTCTTTGACACCACGACTGCCTTCGCCGACGCCTACGGCATCCAGGCGATCCCGACCCTGATCCTGATCAACCCCGAGGGCACCATTGAGCTCAAGACCAATGACGCCAACGAGATGAGTGCCAAGATCGCAGACCTCGGCCTCTGATCATCCCCCAAAAACACAATGAGGGCGTGCCGTCTCCACAGACAGCACGCCCTCGCTTTAGTACTTACCCCAAGAGGACTAAGCCACCCAGGAAGGGACAATGATCATAGGTTCCTAATGCATATGCATTTGCAGCCCGAGGGTTTGAGACTTTGAGTTGTCCGGGTAACATTCCTTCCTCACCACCTAGCAAATAAACTATGAGGAGATATCCGGTGGTCCGGATATCTCCTCATAGAATTTGTAGTGCAGCGTAAAGGCGTTATTTCTGACTCTCCCAGAAGGCAAGCACCTTGGCGGGAAGCGGTACTCTCAGGTAGTCCGGCGACGTGGGAGATGCAACGACGGGATTGCCCTTCTCGTCATAGTGGGTGACCGTGACGGCAAAGTCGGGGTCCAGAGCGCGTCGCTTCAGGTCGACAATTCGGAAGAAGCCCCGGAAGAGGAACTCCCGCTGCCGCTCATCAAGCACGGCCCGGATGAGCTCTGTCTTGTCGCTGATCTGGAGGGGCTTATTGTCCACAATCCGATAGTCACGCAGATGATTGAGGAGACGAAGGGCCTCATCTCTACTGCCGACCCGAGCCTCACACTCTGCCGCAATAAGGTACATCTCAGGTGTGGAGATGCCGACATTGGGACGGATGGCAGGGTTCCATACCAGCTCGCCCGGAGGGCAACTCTCAGCACTTCCACCGGGTACACTCGTGATGAAGATCTCACGTCGCCGATCCTTTGTCCCCTCGAAGAGCCCTGGAATCTCATGGCCGACAAGGGCATACTCATCAAGACCGCTGAGAGGCGAGAGGTGACGGATGAGGATATTCTCCGGATTGAGGAGAGCCTCGGGGTAGCTATTGCGCACCCCTGCCTGCCACTCTTCCTCGTTAAAGTCAAGCGTCTTGTAGTCTACCAGTTCGCTCTTAGTCTCTAGTGCCTTATGGGCATACTTGAGCGCGGTCTCATAGTTCCTCATCTGCCAGGCGGCGCGAGCGAAGATGCCGTAGCCGGCGCCCTTGCTCATGCGGTAAGCATTACCGGAGGGCTGGTCGGGCAGAGCAGGCAGTGCCTCCGTCAGGTCTGCGATGATCTGGCGGTAGACCTCCTCCTGAGTAGCGGGCGAGAGATCCTTATGATTGATGTCGTTGTCGGTGAGTAGGGCTACCGTCTTGATCTCTGCAGCACGCCCTTTATCGTACGACGGACCATAGATACCGACGAGGGTCAGATACTCCAGGGCACGACCGGCAAGCGCCTCCGCACGGACTCGAGACATCTCAGTCTCATTTCCGGAGGCTGTCTTAAGTCCGGTGAGGATGGAGTTGTAGGTAAAGATCCTACTGTAGGCTGCATCGTAATTGCCATCCGCCTTGTCAGGGCCATAGAAAGGTGCCTGGTAGAGATAGATACGCCTCCAGACAGGCGTCATATTCTTCAGCGTCGTCTGGTAGTAGAGGTCCTCATCGAGTGCGGCAGGCACATAGATCTCATCCGCCATCAGATCATACTCGGAGGAGGCGAGAGAGGTCAGCTTGTCGTCATTGAGCAGCAGCTCATACTCCTCCACCTTAGTCGGTATCTGGTAGCCCTTGGGGACATTCCCGAGGAAGTCCTTACAGCCGCTGAGCATCAGCGAGAGCGCGAGGAGGGCGAGTGTTTTGTATATCACTTTCATACGTTACGAGTCGATAGATTAGAGCGTAAGTGAGAGTCCGAAGGAGAAGGAAGCAGGCACCTGTGGCAGTCGTGCCGGTGTCCCCATCCCGAAGGAGTAAGCCTCAGGATCAATGCCCTTACCATTGGCAGCATAGTACCAGAGGTTATTGGCCTGGAGACGTAGCGTCACATCGGTCAGGTGCATGGATCGGAGAAGCGTCGACGGCAGTCTGTAGGTAAGCACCACATCCTTGAGACGGATATAATTTCCGGAGAGGACGTGCTTATCGGCGCCGTACCAGGAAGCCTTCTCACCATCGGTGGGATCATTACCTGAGAGGAGAGGTGTGGTGAGGGGGTTGTCTTCATCGCCCTCCTTGCGCCAAGTATGGATCAGGTCGGCATCCGTATTGGTCCCTGCAGTGACAAAATTGAGACCGGAGAGATAGGGAGCCACCACCTGGCGCAGCTTATGACCGCCATAGTAGACGAAGGCAAAGGAGAGCGACAGGTCCTTGTACTCAAGGGTATTCGTGAGACCGCCATTCCACACCGGGGTGAGCGTACCGACGTGGATCAGATCCTCCATTCGCTCTGTCTCCGTGACCGCCACTCTCTTACCATCGGGGGTGGTAGTATAGACGTGCGGGCGTCCCTGCTCGATTCGATTGCCCTCCTCATCGGTGGTGTAGAGTCCGGCCCAGGGGAGAGCAAAGAGGCTATTGACCGGATACCCGGAGGTCTGCACACCATAGTCACTCATGATGTACTTATTGACGCTCTTGTTCGGCTCGTCTACATCGAGGATTCGGTTGCGATTGTAAGCAAAGGTGAAGTCAGTGCTCCAGCGGAAGTCCGGACTCTGGAGATTAATGGTATGAAGTGTGATCTCCACGCCTCGGTTGTTCATCGCTCCATAGTTCATCAGGAGGTTAGCCCATCCGAGGGTCGGATCACCTGATCGGGTACCGAGGAGGTTGCTCGTTGCCTTATCGTAGAGGTCGATATATCCGCTGATGCGATTATGGAGGATGGCGAAGTCAAGACCCAGGTTGAGCGTCGCTGTCCGCTCCCAGGTGAGTGAGGGATTGGGCGGCGTCTGGATGGTACTGCCGGGCAGGCGGTTCATCTCTCCGTACTGTCCGGTACGGACGATCATATAGGGACCACCGACCTTAGGGATATTTCCTCCGATACCATAGGTAAGGCGGGGCGTGAGACGATCGACCCAGGTCACGTCCTTCATGAAGTCCTCCTTATGCATCGCCCAGGCGCCACCGAGAGACCAGAGTGGCTTGTACTGGATCTTCGGGTCGGTACCGAAGAGATTGGACTGATCGATGCGGACACTTCCGGTGAGATTATACCTATCCAGGTAGTCGTAGGAGAAATTAGCGTACATCGAGATAAAGCGATCGTCATGGTCGGTCACCCGATTGTAGCGATTGGAGGGGAAGGTGAAGCGACCGTTCATCGCCATCGTCCCGGAGAGATTGGCAAGCTTACCGGCGTCATAGGGGACCGATCCCAGAGAAATATCATCGTAACCCATCAGGTAGGACGAGGTGGAGGTGGAGTGGATCCTCCGCCACTCCGTACCGGCGAGGGCAGTCAGTCGGTGGTCCTCGCCGAAGCTGGTGTCGTAATTGGCCTGCATCCTCGCTGTATAGCCGGTCATCCCTCCACGGGTCTCGCGGAGATGCCCTCCCTTCGGTATGTAAGAGACATAACTGCCATCCTCGAGGACAGTGGCGGCATTCCGCATCTGCCGGACGGTGTAGGAGGTGGCGTCAGCAAAGTTCTTACTGTAATTGGCTCCCTTCTCCACCTGTAGTTGACCGTCAAGTGTCAGACCGGTGAGCAGCTTATAGGACAGCTTAGCATTGACACGCGTGTAGCTATTCTCCCCTCGAGACCACTCCATGCTGCGATCACGGAGAGGATTGTACTCCTCACTCTCCAGCCCCCTCGCCAGGAGATCCGCCTTGGAGCTCTCACTCCGCTCCGTCGGGAGACTCAGATAGGATCCGTTGTCTACTATGGGCACATAAGAGGGAAGGCTATAAAGGAGACTGAGCGCACTGGGGGAACCATCGTCGGAGTAGGATCGTCCATAGTTACCCGACACGGAAATATCGCTCGAGAGACGGTCAGACAAGTCGATCAGATTACGGAGCGAGAAGCCGATCGACCGATCACGTGACAGAGCATCCGTCGGGTGATTGCCGGCATAATTGACCGAAGCGATGAAGCGATTACCCTTACCGGACTTGATCATGCTGACGTTATGTGTCTGCATTAGCCCCGTACGAAGAAGTGCATCCCTTATATCGCCGGTATTGCTGTAGCCTGCCAGTCGACTACGCTCTGCCTGATACTCTGTGTCAGAGATCAGCCCCTCACTCCGCTTGGAGAAGAGCTCCATGAAGTAGGGGTAAGCCTGCCTCTGGGATGAGAGCAGGGACCAGGTGATACCAGGGAACTGGCTCTGCATGACATACTCCGAGAGCTCAACGAGCTGCGCGGATGAGAGGCGGTGTAGGTAGTCATACGAGGGCTTCGCCGTCATCTCCATCACTCCGTCATAGGTGAGGCTGAATCCCCCATCTCGAGAGCCACTTACGGTATTGATGACGATGACGCCATTGGCAGCTCGCGCTCCATAGATAGAGGCGGCAGCAGCATCCTTAAGCACTGTCACTCGCTCGATCATGGAGGGATTGATGCTCGAGAGATCGCCCTCGAGCGGCATCCCATCCACCACGATCAGTGGCTTCGTATTGCCGAGAAGAGAGGTGATGCCACGGATCTGTAGTTCACCTCCCCCACGAGACTGCAGACCTGCGACGCCACCCTCCAGTCGCTTGAGGAGCGAGGTGTCCAGCTTCTTGCTGATATCATCCTTACCCATGATAGCAAAGGAACCCGTTGCACGCTCCTTAGAGATCGTCTGGTAGCCGGTGACCACCACCTCGTCCAGCTTGGCCACATCCTCGTAGAGGGTCACCTTGTAGTAGGACTTGTCCGGCTTGAGACTCAGGACAACAGTCGACATACCCACATAGCTGACGGAGAGTGTCTTCTCACCGACTGGGACCTCGATCCTGAAGGAGCCGTCCACCTCAGATATCGCCCCCTTGGCGGCCTGTGGCGCATAGATTGTCGCGCCGGGGATCGGCTCACCATTGGTCTCAAGTACGAGACCCGTGATGACCCGGAGGCCGCTCTCAGTCTGTGCCTTTGCCACTGTGACGAAGGCTAACATCAGAAGGAGCGACAGGAGTGTATTAAGTCTTCGATTCATCATATAAAATAGTGGAAAAATCGGTTTTGTTTCAGAGGCGAAAGATACTTAATTCTTTCCTTAAAGAAGTTATCTCCGGAGAGGACTTTACCCTCCATCTATTACCGGTATTAGAAGAAACTTTTACCGGTATTAGGCAAGACTAATACCGGTATTAGAAATCCTCCTGAGGGGGTTGGCTCTTTGCTTCCTTTTCGATCGTGGTCAGTCACTCTCGTGCTGACGGCGACACCCGGGGCACTCGCCCTTGATGACAAAGGAGATGGAGTGCGGCGTGAAGCCCTCCGGCAGTACCATCTCGGGCAGAGGCAGGTCCTCCATGCAGAAGGACTGTCGGCATGACTCGCAGTAGAAGTGGATGTGCTCGTCCCGTCGGTCGCAGGGTCCCTCACTACCACAGAGTTCGTAATTGAGCAGCCCTCGTCCGTCCTCAAAGGCGTGGACGATATCCTGCTCTAAGAAGAGTGTAAGCACACGGAAGATGCTGGACTTGTCCATTGGGCTCAGCGTCAGCTCCAGGTCAGTCAGCGTCACCGGGTGCTCCTCAGCTCGGAGCGCCCTCAGCACAAGTACACGATTGGCAGTCGGCCTGACCCCTTTCTGCTCGAAGTAAGTCTCTATCTCACGGGTCATCTCACTCGGGGAAGTAAGGACTCAAGGGAGTAAAGAGGAGCACGCCGTAGTCATGCGGCCTTACCCTGATGGTGTAGGGTCGATCACTCTCCAGTGTCACCACCTCCTCGTCTCCGCTCTGGAAGTCAAGCATCCTGCAGCTTCTCCCCTCCTGACAGTGCAGGGTATCAAAGGCGTGTCTCGGGAGCGGCAGTGCGAGATCGGCAGTATGATCGGCAAAGTTGGCGACCACAAGTGCCAGCTTACCCGGACGGTAGCGGAGGAAGGCATACTGTCTCCCGGGATCCAGCCTGTCGCCTACCGCATACATTAGGTCAAAGAAAAGCCCATGATCGAAGACCGGATGGCGAGTCAGCTCAAGCAGTCGATGGTACCGCTCTCGGAGCTCCCGCTGCTCCTCTGTCCGTAAGGCCGGCTGGTGAAGTGCCCTCATGGACTCCATCGACCAGTAGTCGTAGATCGTGGTCCTGCCATTTCGTCCCGAGAAGCCCTCCTCATCCATACCATGCTCACCCAGCATCTGACCGAAGTAGATCATCATCGGACCGCCATCGATGAGAGCCGACACCGCCACAGCGGGGATCCCCTTGGCACCGTTGCCGACGATGAAGTCACTCGCAAGCCGCTGCTCATCGTGATTCTCCATAAAGTGGAGCATCCGACCCGACAGTCCCTCTTGAGACTGCCAGACGGAGGTGATATCGGAGGCGGCTCGCTCTCCTCTCAGCACGCCGATCAGTGTGTCGTAGAGTCCCACCTTGTCGTAGAGGTAGTCCAGCCCGGCATCCAGATACTCCCGATAGCGCCACGGCTGGTAGATCTCTCCGATGAAGAGCAGCTGTGGGAAGTCGGGATGGAGCCTCCGGATCACCCAGTGCCAGAAGGGCACCGGCACCATCTCAGCCATATCGCATCGGAAGCCGTCCACCCCCTGCATCGCCCAGTGGTAGAGGATGTGGTACATCTTGTCCCAGGTATCAGGCACAGGCTCGTCGAAGTGTCCCACCCCGGTATCGGGATCGACGCCGTAATTGAGCTTTACCGTATCATACCAGTCGTCTCGAGAGGGATGGGCGTGGAAGACGTCATTACCCGTCGCCCGAGCGGGATACTCTGAGTAGGCGGATGGCTCCGGGCCGTAGTCTGAGCCGATCACCAGCATCTGATCGGTGAGGTAGTAGAAGTTATTGTCCCGCCGGAAGCGCATGTCCCTATCGTCCCGCTCGCCGAAGTCCTCCTCCAGCTGTGGACTACAGTCCGACTGGTACTGTCGTGCCAGGTGATTGGGGACAAAGTCAATGATCACCCCGAGACCGGAGGCGTGCGTTCGCTCCACCAGCTGCCTAAATTCTTCCCTCCTCTCCTCTGGATCGTCCGCCAGATCCGGATCGACATCGTAGTAGTCCTTGATCGCATAGGGTGAGCCTGCTCTCCCCTTCACCACGTCCGGATGATCATGCATGATCCCTGGGTAGGAGGTAGTGGTGGCATGCTCGAGGATACCGGTATACCAGACGTGGGTAAAGCCGAGCTCCCTGAGGTCATCAAGCCGCTCACAGGTGAAGTGGCTCATCTTACCACAGCCGTTTTCCTCGATCGAACCACCGGGTAGGTTTTTTCCGCTCACGTTGCCGTAGAGCCTGGGCAGTGCCTGATAGATCAGCAGCTTGCTATTATCTTCGTTCATGATGATGTTGTCTATGCATACCACTCTACTTGCAGACCGGGCTTCTTATCGGCAAGAGACCGATCCATTGCCAAATGTAGCTATTTTCCCATATATCAGAATGCAAAAAAGGAGAGGTCCCACAGGACTTGCCTGCGAGACCTCTCGATAGATTAGTGATTATCCCTTAGGGGATCGGATCACTTGCTCTTCATGATGACTACGCGGTTCCAAGCGTTGATGTCATAGGGCTGAACGTCAGAGCCCTTGTAGTCGATCGTGATCAGCTCAGAGGGCACACCGTACTCGTTGATGAGCTTGTCAGCTACGTTGCGGGCACGCTTCTCAGAGAGCTGCATGTTGTAGTCAGAGGTACCGGTCTGTACGTCAGCATAGCCGGTCACGGTGATCGGGGTGTTGTTAGCCTTTACGTACTCAGCGGTGTTGAAGAGGTTGATCTCCTGGTTCTTGTCGATCTTAGAGCTGTCGATACGGAAGTAAACGACATTCTCATAGTTCTGAGCAACAGCGGTGGGCTGTACCTCGGGGCACTCAGGGCAGCGTACGGGACGCTTGCTGAGCTCAGCATTCTGGCTGCGGAGGTCGTTGAGCTGGCTCTGGAGACCGTTTACGAGATCCCAGTCCATAGGCTGTACGCCGTTGAACTCTACGTCACCTACGTTGAAGGTAAGACCGCCACGGATGCCGGTGATGATGTCACCGTGATCAAAGCCAGGTACAAAAGTAGCCTGAGGAGCGATGGTCAGAGCAACGCGCGGGGTGAAGTTGATGTTGAAGTCGATACCGAGGTTGGCAGAGATAGCGTGATCGATCTCGCCGAAGAACTGATCCTTAGCGCCGTTCACCTTCGTATCCTTGAAGATAGCCTTGAAGTTCTCATCAGACGCATCCTGATCCTTGCCCATGATGTTAGAGCCAAAGTAACCCACACCGAGGTAGGGAACTACGTGGAAGACACGATTGGCATCGTAGGGAGCAAAGTAGTTAGTGATGTCGAAGAGGAAGTCAAAGTGGGGATTCAGCGTGCGGAGCTCGATGGGCTTAGCAGCACCGAAGGCCTTGATGTTGTTGTAGTCAAGAGCCAGACGGGTACCGAAGTAGGGGTTGTGCCACTGACCTACAGCGATGCCGGCGCTCCAGCTGAACTTGTCGCCGAAGGCAGCGTCTTTCTGAGCCTCTGCGACAGAAGTATTATCCCAGTGGGTGTAGAAGGGGACGTTGATACCACCGAGAGCCTGGATGAACCAGTGGCTGCTAGTGGGCTCAAAAGCCACCTTGTTGGCAGGGGTCTCAGCGAGGTACTCCTCGTTGGACTTTACCTCCTGCGCATTAGCTGACATGCCGATGAGGCCTGCAGCAACAGCGGAGAGTGTAAGAAGAGTCTTTCTCATAATTTTCAAAATTCGTTAGTGTATCTGTTATGTATAATGCTTGCATCGCTAATGGTCAAGTCTCCACGCCCATTGCCGGTGCAGGGCAGCAGGATACCTGCCATTACACCACAAAGGTAGTAAATAAAATCTTATTTCATCAAAAACACGTTCTCTTCGCTGTAAATTCGCTGCCAAGGAGACTTCTCTGAGCTCACTCCTGACCTCTTACGCGCCTCTCCGTCTCAGTATCTCCGCCCTCAGGATCGCTTCGCGGAGCGTCCGACTCCGGTCCTCAGTGTCGAAGAGACTGCTTCCAAGACTCTCCTCAGGCTCACTGACCACCGAGCGGGTGAGTCGCTCTGTCTCATCCTGTCGTCTTCGGAGGATATAGTCACTCGGCCGAAGCGTACTGTGGTAATCCCTCATCCGCATCGTCGTGTCCGTGGAGCGAGGGGTCATCTCTTCTACGCTCCGCACCGAGGGCACAGGCTTGGGTCGGCGCTTACGCTCTCGCTGCAGTCGACCGCGAGCCTTAGCCCGCTTGGAGGACGACCCGAGGAGCTCCCTTAGCTCTTGCTTGATCTCCCCCCACGTCACATCCTCGTCCTCGGCAGACAAGTCTCGGTCGCTCGACGCCTTGGCGTCGGACTTACCCAGTAACTTGCTCAGCACAATGGCCAGCACCAAAACGATGAGTACAATTTCCATATCCACAGTTCTCTATCAGGCGGTATTCCGATCCAAATCTAAGTAAATTGTCTCAGATGCCGGTCCCTTCTCCCTCTCTTCGTCTGATGTCTGACACAACTAATAGTTTAATGCCCCTCCCTTTTTCGTACCTTTGCGGCGCTAAAGAGACGCTATAAGATGCAGAAAACGAAATATCTATACTTAGAGACCTACGGATGTCAGATGAATGTCGCCGACTCCGAGGTAATCCGTGCCGTGATGCAGACCATAGGCTACGAGACGACCGAGGAGATCGACCAAGCCGATGCGATCTTCCTCAATACCTGCTCCGTGCGAGAGAATGCGGAGCAGAAGATCTACACCCGCCTCTCTCAGCTAAGGGCTCTGCGGGAGAAGCTCTCCCGACCGATCGTCATCGGCGTGCTCGGCTGCATGGCGGAGAATGTGAGGGAAGCTCTCATTACGGAGCATCACGCTGATCTGGTCGCCGGCCCCGACTCCTACCAGGATCTGCCCAATCTCGTCAGCGCCGCCGAGGCTGGCGAACCGGCGGTCAATGTCACCCTCTCCCGCTCCGAGACCTACGCCGATATCGTGCCGGTCAAGCTCCCCGGGGTCCATATCTCGGGATACATATCTATAATGAGAGGGTGTGACCAATTCTGCACCTACTGCATCGTCCCCTACACCCGGGGGCGGGAGCGGAGCCGTGAGGTGAAGAGCATCCTCGCCGAGCTCGACCAGATGCGGGAGATGGGCTACCGGGAGGTGGTGCTCCTCGGTCAGACCGTCGACGCCTACTCCTACACGGACGAGTCGGGAGTGACGACCGACTTCCCCCGCCTCCTCGCCTTAGTGGCCGAGCGAGCCCCCGAGATGCGGATCCGCTTTACGTCGCCCAATCCCATGGACATGACCGACGAGACGCTCCACACCATGGCGGCCCACCCCAATATCTGTCGCCACATCCACCTCCCCCTACAGAGCGGCTCCGATGCGGTACTCAAGCGGATGCGTCGCGGCTATGACGTCGCTCAGTACAAGAGTCGCGTCGAGGCGATCCACCGGATCCTCCCCGACTGCGCCATCACCACCGACATGATCACCGGATTTTGCGGCGAGACGGAGGAGGACTTCTGCGATACCCTTGAGCTGATGGAGTGGGTCCCCTTCGACAGCGCCTACATGTTCTACTACTCCGAGCGCCCCGGCACCTACGCTGCCAAGTACCTCGATGACGACGTGCCGGAGGAGGTCAAGATCGACCGACTCAGCCGCATGATCGACCTCCAGCGGCGGCTCTCCGAGGAGTCGAATAGGCGTCAGATCGGACAGAAGGTGGAGGTGCTCGTCGAGGGCTTCTCCAAGCGATCCAGAGCCCAACTCTCCGGCCGCACCTCGCAGGACAAGGTGGTGGTATTTGACAAGAAGGAGGGCGTCCACCTCGGCGACACCGTTCGCTGCCACATCGACGACGTCACCAGTGCCACCCTATTGGGCCATCTCGTCTGACCACACCATATAGTATATCTTCCGCCTATCGGTTTCTCCTCAGTGTTATCTGATATATCATGAGACGAAGAACTCTTCTGCTGCTCCTATGGAGCTTCCTGGCGCTGATGCCCTCGCTCTCGGCGCAGCGCGTCCGGGTCGCCTGCATCGGCAACTCTGTTACCTACGGTTACGGGCTGGAAGATCCGGCGGCGCAGTCCTAACCCACCATCCTCGGTCAGCTCCTCGGAGAGGGGTATGAGGTGCGAAACTTCGGTCACAGTGGATCTACCCTCCTCCGGGACGGACACAATCCCTACGTGGAGACGAAGGAGTATGCTGCGGCACTCGATTTCAAGCCCGACGTAGCGGTGATCCACCTGGGACTCAACGACACCGACCCCCGCAACTTTCCACACTACCGGGATCGCTTCGTGGCAGACTACTGCACCCTGATCGACACCCTCAGGGCGGTTAATCCGGAGATGGACATCAGGATCTGCAGTATGACTCCCATCTTCCCCTGTCACTCACGATACATCTCCTCCACGCACGACTGGTACCGGATCCTGCAGGGACTGATCCCGCGGGTGGCGGAGGTCCGTCAGACGGGATTTATCGATCTCTACGAGGCGTTTCGCCACCGCCCCGATCTGATCACCGATCTGCCCACGCTCCACCCCAATGCCCGCGGAGCTCGTCATCTGGCAGAGACGGTCTTCCGATCCCTTACAGGTAACTACGGCGGCCTCAGCCTCGATGGCGCCTGGCAGCCTCACATGGTGCTGAGGCAGGGGATGACCCACACGATCACCGGTCATGCAGACAGAGGGGACCGGGTTACTCTAAAGTGGCGAGGCGAGCGCTATCTCTCAGCACCGGTGGAGAATGATGGGAAGTGGTCAATCACCTTCCCCGCCGGAGAGGCGACCGTAGAGCCTCAGGTGCTGTCCTTAGAGGGAAAGGAGAAAAAGATCACTCTCTCTGACCTCCTCGTGGGAGAGGTCTGGCTCGTCAGCGGTCAGAGCAATATGGCGTTCTCTCTCAGGGATGCCACCGGCGGACCAGACTATGCAGCTGCTTGCCATCCCCGGCAGGGCACCCTGCGGCTGCTTCGCCTGCGACCCTTCGCCGAGACAGACAGCAAGCCATGGAGCGAAGAGGCTCTGCGCCGGGCCAATGAGCTTGACTTCTATCACGGCGAATGGAAGGCAGTAAGTACCGAGACGGCACTCGACTTCTCAGCCGTGGGATACGCCTTTGCCACACAGATGGCAAGAAAATTAGACGTGCCGGTAGGCGTCATCGAGATCGACAATGGCGGTACCCCTCTCACCTCATGGGTGAGCAGAGACATTCTGGAGGACGATCCAAGGTTTGCCAAGGTCTTTGACCACTGGCGAGATAATGACTACACCATGCGGTGGTGTCGGGAGCGAATGGAGACCAACCTGCAGCTCACGAAGGATCCCTTCCAGAGACATAGCTATGACCCCTCCTTCAACGAAGAGACCGGCTACCGCCTTATCTATGGTCAGTCGCTCTCCGGCGTGCTCTGGTATCAGGGCGAGAGTGATGCGGAGAATGCGGAGCAGTACGGTCTCCTCTTCCCCCGCTTCGTGCGGGATCTGCGTCGTCACTTCGGCTCCGATCTGCCTGTGCTGACGGTGCAGCTAAGCAACCTTGATCGTCCCTCCTGGGGGCGATTTAGAGACCTGCAGCGCCGTTTGGCTGAGGAGATGAAGGGGGTAAGCCTCGTCACCAGCTATGATCTCGGCGAGCGGGGCGATGTGCACTACCACTACAAGACGCCTCTTGGCGAGCGTGCTGCACGGCTGGCACTTCAGTCTGTCTACGGTCACCGTGACGGGGCAGAAGCGACTGCGGCGAGACCCCTACGCATCGAGGCGTGTGCCGACGGATGGAGGCTCTCACTGGATGCCGGCGAAGGGACTCTCGAGACCTCCGACGGCGCGGAGGTACGGGGTCTCCTCGGGGAGACGCTGGATGGGCAGTGGATCCCGCTGCGTGGCGAGATCGACGGGGCTAGCCTGAGGATCAAGTGTCCCGAGGGATCACTCCGGATCGTCTCCGTCGCCTATGCCTTCACCGGCTGGACGGATGCCAACCTGCGCACCGCCGGAGGACAGCCGGTCCCCACCTTTATCCTCCCCATCCCGGAGCGGTAGTAGCCGGGGGATGAAGATGCCCTCGGACTAATACCGATATTAGACGAAACTATAGTCGGTATTAGTGAACACTAATATCGGTAATAGTCAAACCTAATACCGGTAATAGAAACAGCCTTCATCCTGCTGCTGACACCCAGCACATTAGGGAGCCCCCTACAGTTAGTGATACAGGCCTCTTATCCGTCAGGTCTCCGGATCCAGGGGTGACGCATTTGAGCGTTACAGGAGCCACTCCACTCATTGTGAAGAGTGGTGAACGATGCACCCCGACAGGGGTGCCCGCTTTTTAGACCCGGGTC
>NZ_AQWR01000015.1 GCF_000375645.1 Porphyromonas bennonis DSM 23058 = JCM 16335
GTGCCCACCCCATCTACTGCCGGCTGGAAGCTGTCATTGAAAAGCCCGTACATATCTCGCTCTCGTGTGTGATCATTCCGATTACTGCACAAATATACCTATTTGGCACACTCTCGCGCAATCCGAGCGAGGGACGGCGAGGGGTGACGCATTTGAGCATTGGGGTAATCATATACCTAGAGGGCTTATCCGTGAGGCACCCGAAGGGTGCTCGCTCCATAGGCATCGGTCATCCGCGAAGCGGTGACCGATGTACAAAGACCCTTCCCTACCCCCTCGACCCCTNGCGGGGTCGCGGGATTGCTTGCATTGCCCGATCCACGGGTCTTCGGGGCTATGCCCCTTGACCCGAGCTATGGAGCTGTCACCCCAGTCGGGGTGCTTCTTTCCCTACTCTTCACGATGAGTTGGATGACATATGTAAAGCTCAAATGCGTCACCCCTGTAGAAGGCTGCTTATCTTGTTATTGTTTGTAACTTTGCGATTGAGATGAAGTAATGTTTATTGCCTTTTTGGTCATATGAAGATAGTATTTGCCGTTATTGTATTCCTTCACGGTCTACTGCACACTCTCGGATTGATTAAAGCCTTGAGTCCGACATCTATTAGCAGTATGTCGTCTATCCCTAAGCCTTACGGATTTTTATGGATGTGTGCGGCAGTCCTCTTTATCGTCTTTGGGGTACAGTATTTTACAGGGTCAAAGTATGCTCCATGGGTAGGTTTGATCGCAGTATTAAGTTCTGAGATCTTGATTCTAACCTATTGGAAAGATGCAAGATTCGGGACTCTCCCTAATGTTTTAATCTTAGTGGTGTCAGTGTCCTTGGTGGGACAGCAAATTTTCAGAAACAAAATAGAAGAGGAAACGGCACGCATACTCTCTAAGAATGGGGCCGAGAGCAAAAAAATATCCGAGCGTGATCTCTCCAATCTGCCAAGTCCTGTTGCAAGATGGCTGACCCATTGTGGAATGGTTGGCAAGGCCTCCATCTCTGTGGGTCGGGTTGTCCAAGAAGCACAGATGCAGATGAAACAAGGGAAAGGCGGGTGGATGACAGCTAAAGCACTCCAGTATTCGACTCTTAATATCCCTGCATTTATTTGGTGTGTGGAAGTTAATAGGGGAGGACTCATTACCTTTCAAGGTCGGGATAAATTCGAGGATGGGCATGGACTCATGACCATCAAAATGAATTCATTAGTATCAGTCGTGAACGAACGGGGAAAAAAATTGGATGAAGCTATTCTTCAGACCTATTTAGGAGAAATGGTGTGGTTCCCATCTCTGGCTCTAAGTCCCTATATAGTGTGGACGGAGATTGATGCCAATACAGCGATAGCCACTCTGTCGTATAATGGGACAACTGGTAGCGGAACTTTTTTCTTTAATTCAGAAGGAGATGTCGTGAAATACTCGGCCCTCAGATACAAGGATAATGGCAAGGAAGCAAAGAGGTACGTTTGGGAAATGAATATATATGATTATCGCGATTATGAGGGTATTCGTGTGCCCAGTAGGGCGTCTGCCACTTGGAAACTCGATGATGGTAATTGGACTTGGCTGAGGTTAAAGGTGACGGATTTAAAGTTCAACGAAGGTGCCTTGGCGGGTAGAAAGCGTACTTAGCTGAGACTGTTGCTTGAATGATAGTCTCTCTTGCGAGGAGAAAGATACGCTCCCTTGGACAGAATTGGTCTAGGCGCCTTTACATCTCATCCTTCGTGCAATGCCTCAGCACATTTGTCGCTAATGTGCGAGAATGGCACTTCTTGCAACATTCTCAACCGGGGTAGCGGGACCGCCTCTGACGGAGCCTTTGCACACCCCGGCCGACCGGTCGGGATCTTTGAGGTGGGGGGGCGACAGGGGTGACGAGTGAGGAGTCCCACATTGCCATAAATTCACTATTTTTGCAAAAGTCACGGGGGAGACTAAGCCAGACTCATATCACATCAAACCACTTAACTGTAATCGAAATGAATCTAAGGAAGATCATCCTGACGGTAAGCGTCGCACTGACAGCGGCGACCATGCTCTCCGCTCAGGAGCAGAGACCTCTCTGGATGCGCTATCCCGCCATCTCTCCGGATGGCAAGGAGATCGCCTTCTCCTACCAGGGGGACCTCTTCAGCGTCGCCACTCAGGGCGGCACGGCACGACGCCTCACCACCTCAGAGGGGTACGACTATCGTCCCATGTGGAACCCGGACGGCTCCAAGCTCGCTTTCGTCAGCACCCGCACCGATGGGCGAGAGGACATCTACGTCATGGACGCCCGTGGCGGTCAGGCGAAGCGTGTCACCACTCACAGTACAAGCGAGAAACCCATCACCTGGAGCCTCGACGGCAAGCACATCCTCTACGCAGCCCATATCCAGGATCCTGCGTCCAGTGCCATCTTCCCCGGGCGGTACAACGAGCTCTACCGCATCCCCGCCGAGGGCGGTCGTACGGAGATGGTGATGCCAACGCCTCTTGCTGACGGTGTACTCCTCCCCGACGGATCCGGACTGATCTATGAGGACAATAAGGGGATGGAGAATGAGTGGCGCAAGCACCACACCTCCTCCGTCACCCGAGATATCGTCCGGTATGACTTCAAGAGTAAGAAGTACACCCCCATCGTCACCTGGAAGGGTGAGGATCGTAACCCGGTCCTCTCGGCTGACGGCAAGACGCTCTACTTCCTCAGTGAGCGCGGAGCGAAGAGCTGCTTCAACGTCTTCTCCGCCTCCATCGATGGTCAGAATGTCAAGCAGCTTACCTCCTACACCGACCACCCGGTCCGCTTCCTCTCCTCTGCTGCCGACGGCACCCTCTGCTACGGGTATGACGGCGAGATCTACACCCTCCGTCCCGGCGGTCAGCCGCAGCGCGTGCAGGTGAGCATCCTCAGCGACTACGTCGAGGAGCCCGAGCAGGAGATCACACTCCGCTCCGGTATCACCTCCGCCTCCATCTCCCCTGACGGCAAGCAGGTCGCCTTCGTGATCCGTGGTGAGGTCTTTGTCACTTCGGCGGACTACACCACGACGAAGCGCATCACCAATACCCCCGCAGCCGAGAGCGATGTCACCTTTGGCGACAACCGCACGATCGTCTATGCGAGTGAGCGCAATGGCAAGAGCGACCTCTACGTCGCCACCATCAAGCGCAGCGAGGATCCGGACTTCCCCCACAGCACCCTGATCGACGAGAAGCTCCTCATCCCCGGCGACAAGTCGGAGAAGACCTGCCCGCAATTTGCCCCCAACGGCAAGGACCTCGCTTACCTCAAGGACCGCAGCCGTCTCGTGATCTACAATACCGAGACCAAGCGGGAGCGCCAGATCACCGACGGACGGTATCAGGTAGAGCGTGACGGACAGATCGACTTCACCTGGTCGCCCGACAGCAAGTGGATCGCCATGAGCATCGTCGACAACGGCCACAACCCCTACTACGATGTCGCTCTCGTCAGCGCGACCGAGTCCAATCCTGAGATCCACAACCTCACCCAGTCCGGCTACTTCGCCATGGGTCCCCGCTTCGTGATGGACGGTAATGCGATCATCTACACCTCCGAGCAGTACGGTATGCGCAACCACGCCTCCTGGGGCTCGATGAATGACGTGATGATCGTCTTCCTCAATCGCGAGAGCTACGACAAGTTCGTCCTCGACGAGGAGGAGTACAAGCTCCTCTCCGAGGCGGAGAAGAAGGCTAAGGAGCAGGAGAAAGAGCAGGCCAAGAAGGACGACAAGAAAGCCGAGAAGAAGGACGACACCACGAAGGATATCCGTGTCGAGCTCGACAATATCGACCACCGCATCCTGCGCCTCACCCCCGTCTCCTCAGAGCTCGGTGATGCCTTCATCACCTCTGACGGAGAGACACTCTACTATATGTCTGCCTTCGAGGGTGGATACGACCTATGGAAGAAGGACCTCCGCAAGGGCGATGTAGAGCTGCTCAAGAAGCTCGACGGTCCCTTCTACAACTTCATGCCCGACAGCAAGGGGGACAAGATCTTCATGATCGGCTCAAGGGATATGAAGAAGATGTCTCTCCCGAGCGAGAAGATAGAGTCTGTCTCCTACGACGCTCGCATGAAGCTCCGTCCCGCTGACGAGCGCCGCTTCGAGTACGACTACGTACGCCGCGAGGAGGGAGAGAGGATTTTCTACGAGGACATCACCAATATCAATGGTGCCAACTGGCCCGAGCTGACCGACCACTACGAGAAGTTCCTCCCCTATATCACCAATGATCAGGACTTCTCCGACATGCTCTCTGAGCTCCTCGGCGAGCTGAACGTCTCCCACACCGGCAGCGGCTACAGAGGACCTGTCAGTAGTCCCTCCACCGCTGAGCTGGGACTCTTCCTCGACTGGACGCCCTCCGACAAGGGCCTCAAGATCGATGAGGTGGTCATCGGCGGTCCCTTCGATACCTTCCGCTCCAAGGTCGAGGCCGGTGACTACATCACCGCCATCGATGGCGAGGAGATCGATGCTCAGACTGACTACTTCCCCCTCCTGAGGGGTAAGGTCGGTCGCGAGACCCTCATCTCCCTCTACTGCCCGAAGACCGGCGCACGCTGGGAGGAGACGATCAAGCCCATCTCCTCCGGCAGACTTAGCGACCTACTCTACAAGCGCTGGGTATCTCAGCGTGCTGAGGAGGTAAAGAAGCTCTCAGACGGCAAGCTCGGCTACGTTCACATCCCCTCGATGGATGACGAGAGCTTCCGTAAGGTCTACTCTGATGCACTCGGTAAGTACTATAACTGCGACGGCATCGTGATCGACATCCGTAATAATGGCGGTGGCCGTCTCCACGAGGACATCGAGGTACTCTTCACCGGGACCAAGTATCTGGAGCAGATGACGAAGGGACGCGACTACTGCCCGATGCCATCACGCCGCTGGACCAAGCCGAGCGTCATGGTCACCTGCGAGGCCGACTACTCCAATGCCCACGGCACCCCATGGGTCTACCAGACGATGAAGATCGGTAAGATCGTCGGTATGCCGGTTGCGGGAACCATGTCGAGCGTGAATTGGATCACTCTCCAGAACCCCGCCATCTACTTCGGCGTCCCCGCCATCGGCTACATGACGAAGGATGGCTACTACCTCGAGAATCATCAGGTAGAGCCGGATGTCAAGCAGCCCCTGGACTTCAACGAGGCGCTACAGGGTCGTGACACCCAGATCAAGCGCGCCGTCGAGGTACTTCGTGCGGAAGTAAAGTAAGCCGGACTAACCCCGACCTATCCTAAGAAGCCCTGCCGGAGAGTCCTCCGACAGGGCTTCTTTTTTTGCTGTCCGATAAAGGTATATCGGAGGTGTGTGGTGCGGCCCCGATCTATTACCGGTATTAGTCATCACTATTACCGGTATTAGTCGTCACTAATATCGGTAATAGAAATACCCCAGATCGGGCGCCACAGAAATCATAGGGAGAGCCTGAAAAAGTGCCCCTTCCCCGTGGAGGGTGAAGTCCCTCGGACTGTCTTGCAAACTTTTCCCACAGATCCGAAGACAAGAAGAGATTATAGCTATATTTGCGTATAAGTAAAACAATGAATGAAGATACGAGCACATATGGACTTTATCTCTCTCGACATCACCAACGCCCTATGCAGCGACGAGCTGCAGGCTGCTGAGTATCACTCCCTCCTCCGGGAGGCGGATGCTGCGCATGAGTCACTATACGTCGGCGATCGACCCGGGAACGACTTCCTCGGATGGGTCTCCCTACCCTCCTCGATCACCGATGAGATCATGACCGAGATCGAGACCGCCGTGAAGCCTCTCCGAGAGGAGTGCGACTACGTGGTCTCCGTCGGTATTGGCGGCTCCTACCTCGGGATCAGGGCGGTCTACGATGGGGTGAGAGACTCCTTTGCTGACTACAAGGAGCAGAGCGGTCCCAGACTCCTCTTTGCCGGCAATCAGGTGAGCGAGGACTACCTTGCCGAGCTGATCGACCTCCTGAGGGGTCGGAAGTTTGGCATCATCAATATCTCCAAGAGCGGCACCACGACCGAGCCCTCTATTGCCTTCCGACTGCTGAAGGAGCTCCTGGAGGCGCAGGAGGGAGTCGACTTTGCTCGCAAGCACATCATCGCGATCACAGATGCACACAAGGGGGCACTCCGCAAGCTCTCCGATGATGAGGGCTATAAGACCTTCGTCATCCCGGATCCGGTAGGCGGGCGCTTCACAGTCCTCACACCGGTGGGACTGGTACCGCTGGCGGCTGCCGGCTGCGACATCCGGTCACTCGTGAGAGGTGCTCAGGATATGGAGAAGCATATCGGGCGCAGTGTCACGGGCGAGGAGAATATGGCGGTCCGCTATGCTGCGACCCGCAACGCTCTCTACCGGCACGGTAAGGTGATCGAGATCCTGAATAACTTCAACCCCCGCTTCCACTACATCGGTGAGTGGTGGAAGCAACTCTTTGCCGAGAGCGAGGGGAAGGACGGGAAGGGTATCTTCCCCACCCTGGCAGACTTTACCACCGACCTCCACTCCATCGGTCAGATGATCCAGCAGGGAGAGCGAAACCTCTTCGAGACCTTTGTGAGCATCACGAAGCCACGCCGCTCCGTCGTCGTACCTGAGGATAAGGACAATCTCGACGGGCTCAATTACCTCGCCGGGAAGCAGGTCGACTTCGTCAATAAGAATGCGGAGACAGGTACCATCCTTGCCCACCTCGATGGCGACGTGCCGGTGATGCGCCTCGAGCTCCCGGAGCTGAGCGAGTACTATATCGGTCAGCTCTTCTACTTCTTCGAGAAGTCGGTCGGCATCAGTGGCTATATCCTGGGTGTCAATCCCTTCAACCAACCCGGTGTAGAGGAGTACAAGCGGAATATGTTTGCACTGCTCGGTAAGCCCGGCTACGAGGAGGAGACCAAGAAGATCCGCACTCGTCTCGACAAGAAGAAATAAGATATATGCTACAAGACTACAAGGAAAACGACGCCAAGCCGCTGATCCTCCCCCAGTACGGACGTAATGTCCAGAATATGGTCGACCGCTGTGTCGAGATCGAGGATCCGGCGACCCGCCAGCAGTGTGCCGAGACGATCATCGACACGATGCGCTCCTTTGCCACGACGGACAAGGATCGAGAGGACTTCGAGGAGGTACTGTGGGATCACCTTTATATCATGTCCCGCTTCAGACTGGACGTGGACTTCCCCTACCCCGTCACCTCTCAGGAGGAGTATGAGGAGCCGACGGTCCGGAAGCTGGATGACAATACACAGAGACCCCCGGTCTACCGCCACTACGGCCATGTGATAGAGCGTATGGTGGAGATCGTCAAGGGGCTGCCGGAGGGAGAGGAGCGAGATGAGCTGGCGAGGATCACTGCCGTGGAGATGAAGCGTCAGTACTGCAGCTGGAATAAGTCCTCCGTCGCCGACTCCAAGATCTTTGCAGACCTGTACGAGCTCTCCAAGGGCGAGATCTACCTCGATGAGCATATCTGCACGCTGCCGGAGGCAGGGGCTCTCACAGCTCCGTCCGGCAATAACCCTCAGAAGAGTAACAACAATAACCGGAAGAATAACAACCGGGGACGAGGGAATAAAGGAGGCAACAGAAATAAGAAGAAAAGACGATAGGTATCATGGGCGCATTTGTCATAGAGGGCGGTCGGCAGATGAGGGGAACCCTCGTCCCACAGGGGGCTAAGAACGAAGCTCTACAGGTCATCTCCGCAGCTCTGCTCACCGACCAAGAGGTCCGCATCGCCAACGTCCCGGATATCCTGGACGTGATGAATCTCATCCGTCTGATGATGGATCTGGGCGTCAAGGTGACGAAGGAGAGCGAGGACACCTACTGCTTCCAGGCTGATGACGTCAATCTTGACTTCGCCTACTCGGAGGAGTTTCTCACAAAGTGTCGCAAGCTGCGGGGATCGATCCTGCTGGTCGGCCCTCTGCTCTCGCGCTTCGGCAAGGCGGCGATCACTAAGCCGGGAGGAGATAAGATCGGACGCCGGCGTCTGGATACCCACTTCCAGGGCTTCATAGACCTGGGTGCCACCTTTGACTACGACGAGGAGACGGAGCTCTTCTCCCTCCGTGCCAAGGAGGGTCTCCATGGGAAGTATATGCTCCTGGAGGAGGCCTCTGTGACCGGCACCGCCAATATCATTATGGCAGCAGTGCTTGCGGAGGGGACGACGACGATCTACAATGCCGCCTGCGAGCCTTACGTGCAGCAGCTCTGCCGACTGCTGATCTCTATGGGGGCTAAGATCGAGGGCGTCGCAAGCAATAGGCTGACCATCGAGGGAGTCAGCCATCTCGGCGGGGCGAGTCACAGGATCCTGCCGGATATGATCGAGGTGGGGAGCTTCATCGGCATGGCCGCCATGACTGCCTCTGAGCTGACGATCGTCAATCCTCACATAGAGGAGATGGCGATGATCCCGCGAGCCTTTGAGCGTCTCGGGATACGGACCGAGATGAGGGGGGATGACCTCTTTATCCCTGCTCAGGAGCACTACGAGATCGACACCTTTATGGACGGCTCCATCCTGACGATAGCAGACGCACCCTGGCCGGGACTATCTCCGGACCTCATCAGTGTGATGCTGGTGGCAGCGACACAGGCGAGGGGAAGCGTACTCTTCCATCAGAAGATGTTTGAGAGCCGGCTTTTCTTCGTCGATAAGCTGATCGACATCGGCGCCCAGATCATCCTCTGCGATCCGCACAGAGCGGCGGTCATTGGGCTGGATCGGGCGCACCCCTTCCGCGCTGCGACGATGGACTCACCGGATATACGTGCCGGTATCGCACTACTTATTGCCGCCATGTCCGCAAGCGGTACCAGCCGGATCAATAACATCGAGCAGATCGACCGCGGTTATCAGAATATCGATAAGCGGCTGAATGCCATCGGCGCCTCGATAAGCCGCATCGACTAATGCCTTCCACTGATGAAACTTACCGATCTCAGGGCACTGCCTGAGCATTACATTGCCCTCGGTCCCATACTTAAGCCGTATGGGACGACCGGGGACTTCATCGTCGACTCCTTCCCGGAGACGGCGCTGGATGACTTTATCTTCATCGAGATAGAGGGGATCAAGGTTCCCTTTGAGATCGAGGAGTTAGTGGATCGGAGTGGCCAAGTGGTCGTAAAAATCTCCGGTGTGGATGATGTGGAGACGGCTGAGCGCTACCGAGGTTGCCCCGCCTTTGCCGCTCCGGGTGAGCAGCACGACCAGACTCAGGATGAGAGCAGGGACTACCGGAGTCTGCTCGGTTGGAGAGTCTACAGCGCTGGAGACGATGCCTATCTCGGCGTAGTGGAGCGGTATGATGACAGCACCGCCAATGTGCTGCTGAGTGTGCGGTCGGACGATGGCACGGAGCACCTTCTCCCCTGGGTAGCAGAGTGGGTGGTGGCGCTGGATGAGGAGCACCATATCCTCCGCCTTACACTGCCAGAGGGACTACTCGGCTAACCGTCAGAGGTAGATAAAGAGAATAATGTAGATAAATGCGGGGGGTGCGGCCAGGATCGTACTGTCGATGCGATCCAGTATGCCTCCGTGTCCCGGGAGTATATGCCCGGAGTCCTTCACGTCATAGCAGCGCTTCAGCAAGCTCTCAAAGAGATCCCCGCAAGTGGCAAAGAAGCCGACTATGGCGGCAAGGATCAGCCAATTGACCAAACTGGTCACCGCCGGGAAGAAGTAGTAGAAGGCTACCGCTCCCAGCAGCGTGAAAGCAATACCACCCAGCAGTCCCTCGACCGTCTTGTGCGGAGAAATGTGCGGCGCCATCTGATGCTTGCCGATCATACTACCGACGCAGTAGGCGCCGGAGTCATTGAGCCAGATAAATACAAATATCGGCAGTAGCCAGAACGTGTGGTCAAAGCTGAGCAGGTACTGCCCCGTATCCTCCGGAGCCATATAGCAGAGCAGCATCATCGCGCCGAAGGGGACAGTCGTATAGAGGTGTGAGAAGAAGGCGTGCGCTATCTCCTCGATCGCCCGTGGACGTCTACGGAAGAGCTCCGTGATGATGTAGAAGAGGTAGTAGGCGACATACGGTAGGACTGCGATCAGCAGGTGCTTGTAGGTATAGCCCTGAGAGATGACGTTGAAGATGATAAAGAAGAGCACACCTGCCATCACCGCATGCACCGTCTTAAGGATCGGGAAGTACCTATTGACCTGAGTAATGGTCTGATACTCGTAGGTGGCAAAGGAGGTAAGGATGGCGAAGATCGCAGCCATCATATTGACCGAGTCGGTCAGTATCCCGAAGAGTATCACCGAGACGTAGAGCACTCCGGTGATCAGGCGGGCGAGAAAAGATCTGACTTTACTTGACATGGGGAGCTTATTCTTTTGTATCCAGGGTCTTGAAGTCCACCAAGAGCGGATTGTGATCGCTGCAGTCTTTATGGCTTGGTATCTCTGCAGCCATGGCTCTCAGTGGACCTTCGTAGAAGAGGTGATCGATTCTAAATGCATAGAGTGGCTCATTAAATGACACCCCCATCCCCCTTCCGGTCTGCACAAAGGCATCGTTTCGGTCATCCCTGATGCGGGAGTAGCAATAGGACATGGGTGTGTCATTGAAGTCACCACAGATGATGGTATATGTGGGTGCAAGGTCTCGCTGGAGCGATCTCACCTTATCCCGCACGGCATTCGCGGCACCGGCTCGTACGTTAAGCGATGGTCCCAGACGCCGCTTGATAGCGAGCAGTCGGCTCTTCATCTCATCGAGACTCGGTTTGGTCAGATAGCCTCGGAAGGTCTCCTTCTCCTCACTACCCAGACTGTAACTCTCCATATGGTTATTGACGAGAAGCAGCGACCGATCGGGCGAGATGCGAAGGAGGTACCAGGCAGAGCCGTTGGCGTAAGACTTGTAGTCGATCATACCGCCATCGATGATGTCGAACCGGCTGAGGAGAAGCAGCCGGTCGTCAGCGTAGAATCGGCGATACGGATAGCGCGAGAGGAATTGCCGACACTCCTTCCCATACCTTCCAATCTGCTCGGGAGAGATCCCCTCCTGCAGGCAGATGACGTCCGCATCAGACCCCTCGAGGATCCGAAGAGCGCGCGGGACACCCTCCTCGTCCGTAAGTGCCATATTCGCAACATTATACGAGACGACCCTCAGGTCTCTCTCCTCACTCAGCGAGGTACGGTGCAGAGGGAAGTAAGTCAGTATATAGCCCCCGCTCAGCAGCAGTAGCAGCAGACAGGCAACAGCTGACCGCCAGAGCCTCATGATGAGAGCGCAGACGAGCAGGAGCACGATGCCGAGCAAGAGGACAGGGAAGGAGAGATTGAGAAACGCTGGGATCTGAGTCTTCAGAGGTGAGACAGAGGGCGAGAGCAGCGCACCTCCGTATAGGAGAAAGGCCACCACCATCACCACCACCCAGATAAGCTTGCCGGTGGCACTCAGCAGAGCAGCTCTATGACTCTTTCCACCCATCGGTGTGATCGATCAGAAAAACTCTTGCACCCCGTCTCGCACCCGCTTCCTGTCCCGCTTGCGCCAGTACTTGATAAGCAGGTAACCAAAGATCATCCCGCCGAGGTGGGCAAAGTGGGCGACATTGTCTCCCGTCTGCGAGACACCGGCGAAGAGCTCCATGATGCCGTATCCGATCACCATCCACTTCGCCTTAATCGGGATCGGGATAAACATGATGAAGAGCGGTGTATTGGGGTACAGCATCCCGAAGGCGAGCAGGATCCCGAAGATCGCCCCACTCGCGCCCACAGTGATCAGGTAGTCTCCATAGTATGCCAGTGCAGCGGGAGACATCCCGATGCCCCAGACGATCTCCTGCACTAATGCCGCACCCAGACCGCAGACAAAGTAGTAGATCAGGTACCGCTCAGCACCCCAGGTCCGCTCGATCACTGTACCGAACATCCAGAGGGCAAACATATTGAAGAAGAAGTGGCTGAACCCACCATGCATAAACATGTAGGTCACAAACTGGTACAGCTTGAAGCTCGGCGCCTGCCAGTAGTGCAGACCGAGGAAGAAATTGAGATCTATACCCACTCTCTGACAGAGCCAGAGGGCGATCAGCATTACTCCATTGACGCATATCAGTGACATCGTCACCGGTGGCATGAGAGCCGAGTCTCCTATTCGCATATTTTATAAAGTATCTTTTGCCTATTCTCTTACCTCTTCTACTCAGAGGGTCCTGTCCCAAGGCGAGGAGTAGTCCTGAAATCCCTTGTACACCATCGGGATTCGATCGATCACATCGGACGCCGTCAGCGTCTCCTCAGACGCCTCATTCCGATAGAGATCAGCCGCATAGCCATGGATAAATACCGACTCCACGCAGGCATGCATTGGCTTGATCCCCTTGCCCAGCAGTGCCAGGATGATCCCGGTCAGGACATCTCCTGTGCCGGCTGTGGCGAGACCGGGATTGCCGGACGAGTTGATGATCACCCGCCCTCTCGGGGTACAGGTGGCAGTAAAGGGTCCCTTGAGGACAATATAGCATGCGTAGCGAGAGGCCATCTCGATCGCTTTCATCAGTCGCTCGTAGTCGCTCTCGGAGGGTCCGAAGAGGCGATCAAACTCCCCCGAATGGGGTGTGAGGATCGACCCGGCGGTGAGAGCGCTGAGCTTCTCCGGACACTTGGAGAGATGGTAGAGTGCATCTGCATCGAGGATCATCGGCCGATTGCTGCTCTCGATGAGCTCCATGAGCGCACGACCGGTAGCATCGCTCCGACCCAGACCGGGTCCCACGGCGATCGCATCATAGAGACTGAGGTCCTCACCGGTACCTGTGAAGCCCTCCGCCGACTGATCCTCCGTGACCAGCACCTCAGGGACGGCGAGGTGCATCATCGTATCGGCACCGGCGGGGAGATGTACGGTGAGATGTCCTGTACCGGCTCGCATCGCAGCCCGTGCCGCAAGGATGGAGGCACCCATCATCCCCTTAGATCCGGCGATGAGGAGCGTCCGACCGTAGTCGTACTTATTGGTAAATCGCTTGCGTGAGCCGAAAGCCCCCTCCATATCTCCGTCCTCGAGGAGGTAGTATCGGACATCGCTCGCAAGGGAGTTGTCGTCCAGTCCAATGCTGAGTACCTTCCAGTCTCCCACGAGTGCCGTATTCTCTCTGAGGAAGAAGGCGAGCTTGGGAGAGTGAAAGGCGTAGGTCACATCAGCAAGGATGACTGCCTCCGTGTTATTATCCCTATTATCCTCGGCACAGAGACCGGAGGGCATATCGAGAGAGATGATAAAGGGGTGCTTCTTATTGATAAATCGGCAGACATTCGCCAGACTACCGGTAAAGCGTCCCCTCTGCTCCGTACCGCAGATGCCATCGATGACGATCGATCGGCTGTCCATCCTGGGTGGGGCAAAGTCCTGACTCACCTCACGCAGCTCGAGACCGGACTCCAGCGCTCGAGTCTTGGCCCACGAGACCACCTCCGGCAGGACACCCGAGCCACTGTCATTGAGCAGGATGACTTCGGTAGTGTGTCCCAGCATATTGAGTGTGACTGCCGAGAGCAGCGACACAGCTCCCGCCATACTCGGACCGGCAAAGACGATCAAGTGCTGCCTCGACCTCAGCTCTCGCTGCAGCTGTGTCATGAAGGCATCAGCAAGCCTCTCCGCGAGCTGATGCTCATCCAGGGCGCCGACGCCCTCCATAGCACCGGCTACCAGTCTCTGAGTAGTCTGATCGTTGAGTATTTTAAGCATGGTCCGCTAAGTCCGCGTGATGGGTGGTGTGATATAACTCGAAGAGGAGCGGCGCACCCAGTGTCACCGGATACACCGCTCCTCTATCTCTATTTCTTAGAAATATTGGTCCTCTATCATCTATAGGGCAGAAGTGCTCTGCTCTACGTCGGGAAGGAGAGGAGAGGGATGGCTCAGTTATGCAGACGCTCCTGCTCGGAAGCCTTCTTGTCCAGCACGATGTGGAGGACGTAGCCGAGGAGGATGAGACCGAGTCCTACAAATAGTCCCACATTCGCCTGTGCACCACCGGTAACACCGATGAAGACCAGCACTCCAGCACCGATAAGCATGACGAGGGTCCCTAGGTATTTCAGGAAATTCATGATAGATGTCTGTTTGGTTTTTTATTATTCTGTCACAAATGTAGCGAAATAATTCGGGGTACCGGCACATAAGCGTACCGACTTCGCAACAAATGTATCGAGTGACCCGGATGGGATTCAAACCCATGACCTTCAGATCCGGAATCTGACACTCTATTCAGCTGAGCTACCGGGCCCTTTTCTCCCCCTCTATACTGCAAAGGTAGACAATTCTCTCGATATATCGAGCCTATTTATCCCCTTTTGCAGGGCAATCGCCATCAAGTCCACCATCTCACACTGTCTCTGTCACCGCCGGCGGAAGGCAGCTGTACAGAGGGCTCCATAAGGGTGCGAGTATCAGCCGGATAGAGACCGCCATTTCTATTACCGGTATTAGTCGCATCTATTACCGGTAGTAGTCAAAACCATTACCGGTATTAGAGAAATCTAATACCGGTAATAGTGAGAGGGGAATTTTTGGTCAGATCGACCACTCGGCACCGTCCTTGGTGTCCTTGATGACAAAGCCAAGCGCCGTCAGGCGATCCCTGATCTCATCAGAGACGGTCCACTCCTTCCTATCCTTAGCCTGCTGACGAAGGTCTAGGAGGAGATCCATCGCTCCGTCAAATGCCTCCTGATGCTGAGAGGAGAGACCGGCTCCGGCGCGGCGCATACCGAGCACACCATAGAGGAAGGTATCGAAGAGCTGACGCAGGTCGGCGATCTGCTCCTCCGTGAGCGGCTGGTCGCCATTCTTGGCGGTATTGATCACCCGAGCGGCATCGAAGAGCTCTGCCACTACCTTCGGAGTATTGAGATCATCATTGAGGTGCTCATAGGAGGCGTGGATGAAGTCCCTCACCTCGGCGCTCTGAGCGTCGGCAGGCTTGAGCGAGTCAAGTGCCTTGTAGGCCTCGTGGAGTCGGGTCAGTCCCTTCTCCGCAGCCTGCAGCGCCTGGTTGCTGAAGTCGAGCTGACTGCGGTAGTGAGCCATCAGGACAAAGAAGCGGACCGTCATCGGGTCGTAGGCCTGATCGAGGAGCTTGTGCTTGCCGCTGAAGACCTCATCCAGGGTGATGAAGTTGCCGAGACTCTTGCCCATCTTCTGACCATTGATGGTGATCAGGTTATTGTGCAGCCAGTAGCGGACCATCGGATGACCCATCGAGGCGACCGACTGGGCAATCTCACACTCGTGGTGAGGAAAGACCAGATCCAGTCCACCACCGTGGATGTCAAACTGATCCCCCAGATACTTGCGTCCCATCGCGGTGCACTCGCAGTGCCAGCCGGGGAAGCCGATGCCCCAGGGACTCTTCCACTTCATGATGTGTTCCGGGGAGGCTTCCTTCCAGAGGGCAAAGTCGAGGGGGTTGCGCTTCTCATCCTGGCCGGCGAGCTGTCTCGTATTCGCCCGCATATCCTCGACGTTACGACCGGAGAGGCGACCATAATTATACTTCTTGTCGTACTTCTCGACGTCGAAGTAGACCGATCCTCCCGAGACATAGGCAAAGCCATTGTCTAAGATCTGCTGAGTCAGCTCGATCTGCTCCTGGATGTGGGCACTCGCCATCGGCTCGATGGATGGAGGGAGGACGTTGAGCGCCTCCATATTGTGATGATAGGCAGTCAGATAGTGCTGCACCACCTCCATTGGCTCGATCTGCTCGAGTCGTGCCTTCTTCGCAATCTTGTCCTCGCCATCATCGGAGTCGTGCTCGAGGTGCCCGACGTCGGTGATATTGCGGACATAGCGGACCTTGTAGTCCAGATGCGACAGGTACCTGAATAGGATGTCGAAGGTGACCCCCGGTCGGGCATGTCCCAGGTGGGCATCTCCGTAGACCGTCGGGCCGCAGACATACATGCCGACGTGCGGCGACTGGAGCGGCTGGAAGTCCTCCAGCTTGCGATCCTCAGTGTTGTAGAACTTAAGTCCCTTCCTTATCTCTTCCTTATTGATCTCCATAAGACTCGTCTCCTCAGATTACAACTTCAGCGGCTCCACACTCTCATCCAGAAGCAAGCCATGAGCCACCTTAGCAGCTGTCTCACTTCCCTCGAGCTGCGACAGGATCGCCACACCGTAGGCAAAGCAGTAGCGCGGACCCCTTGCGGTGATGATCTGTCCGTCCACCACAGCCTCCGCGTCGATAACCTCAGCACCCTCGAGGTACTTCCCCCACCCCGGGTAAGCGGTGGCTCGCTTGCCACGCAGGACACCCATACGCCCCAGCACGGAGGGAGCGGCACACATGGCGCCTACCAGACGACCGTCCTCGAGCTGCGTAGTGATCAGCTCTCTGACCTTTTCGCTCTGATAGAGATTCTCTGTACCGGTAGCTCCACCGGGCAGAGCGATCGCATCGGCGGGATGATTCCGGATCTCATCGATCGTGTGATCGGCAGTAAAGTGGAGTCCGTGAGCGCCCTCTACAGCGGTCGTCTCATTGATGGAGACGAAGCTCGCCTCCACACCTCCGCGACGGAGAGCATCCCATGCTCCCATCGCCTCGGTCTCCTCAAATCCATCTGCTAGGATAATATAAGCTGTCTTTGACATAATTTCTTGATCTAAAGAGCTCAGTGGAGCTCGTACTTGTATGTTATCTTGCCTCGCTGGTTATTCACCTGATCGGCTCGGCTGAAGCGCGTCGCCTTGGCGGCCTTGATCGCGCTTTGCTGCATAGAGTAGTCTCCGATCGTGGTACCGGGAGCGATCGTGGCGGCGATGACGTTTCCACTACTATTGACGGTAATGGCGACGACGATGCGTCCCTCCACATTCTTTGTGAAGTCGGGTCGTTTCAGCCCTCCCACGATGTCACGTCCTGCGAGTGACCAGCCTCCGAAGCCTGCCACTCCTGAGCCGGCACCGCCGCCGGTCACATTGCCTGACGGCGAGCCCTCATAGCCTGAGGTGGAGCCGGACGGAGTGGTTCCCGATCCGGAGGCATTCTGAGCATTCCCCAGAGCACCTGCCACCTTTCCGGCGATCTCAGACTTACGCTTAGCCTCGGCAGCCTCACGCTTCTTCTGCTCCTCGCGGAGACGGTCCTGGCGCCGCTTCTCCTGCTCGGCACGGGTGTCCTTTTTCTTCACTTGCTCCTTCTTCGGCTCCTGCCGCTGGATCTGCTTCACCTCCGGAGCCTCAGGAAGGTCCTGCGTCAGCAGGTCCTCGTCGGGCGGTGTGGGAGTCGGCTCCACAGGCTCCACTTCCTCTGGTGGGATGATCTCGTGCGGATCGTAGGTCCCCTCAGCCTCTGCCATATTGCCTATGGAGACCAGGATCCCTGCCGGCAGGTCAGGAACCTTGATCGGAGGCATGAGGATGACGAATAGCAGCCCCACGGCGAGGATATGTACCCCCACCGCGATGGCTGCTGAGATCCATTGCCGCTTACTTCTCTTATCGTCCTCCACGATTTTCTTCTTGAGTGATGATTACTCCTTGAGCGGTCGTGTGGCGAGGACCATCTGATAGCGGTTCTCGACCGCAATATTCAGCACCTTCACCACCTCGCCGTACGGCACACCCTCATCCGCATAGAGGGCGACGAACATATCAGGATTCTTATCCAGAGTCTCCTGCAGAAAGGGATCAATCTCGTCGAAGGTCACCTGCCGATCCTCCCCGTTACCTATGCCGACGAAGTACTCCCCCTCCGGCGTAATGGTGACACGGGTGACGGGTCGGGCATTGGTCTGCTGGGAGCTCCGGGGCAGTAGGACCCTCAGGGCGCTCGGCACGACCAGCGTGCTCGAGACCATGAAGAAGATCAGGAGCAGGAAGATGACGTCGGTCATCGACGCCATGCTAAAGTCTCCTATTGCCTTTGATCTACGCTTGAGCTTCATCAGTGTATTCCTCCCTTTCGTGCAGAAGTGACGGTGGGCTCATTGAGCAGGTCCATGAAGTCGAGAGCCTCAGACTCAGACTTGGAGACGATCTTGTCCACCCTTGTCGTGAGGTAATTGTAAGCAAAGAGCGCAAGGATACCGACGATCAGACCACCAACGGTCGTCACCAGCGCCTCATAGATACCGGACGAGAGCAGGGAGACATCGACATTAGCTCCAGCCTGCGCCATATTGTAGAAGGCGCGGATCATACCGGTCACCGTGCCGAGGAAGCCGATCATCGGCGCACCGGAGGCAACGGTGGCGAGGAGAGGAAGTGACTTCTCCAAGCGCTGCACCTCGAGGTTACCCACATTCTCTATCGCAGCCATGATCTCATCAGTCGGGCGTCCCAGGCGATCGATTCCCTTGGAGATCATCCTGGCACCGGGAGTATTCTCAGCTTCGCAGAGATCCTTGGCAGACTCGAGCTTGCCCTCACGGATATAGTCGCGGGTCTTCTCGATGAAGGAGGGATTGCTCTTGCTTGCCTTATTGTAGAAGAGCACCCTCTCCACGAAGATATAGCAGGCGAGGATCGAGAGAAGCAGCAGGACAATCATGATCCAGCCTCCCTTGACAGCCAGATCCCATAGATTCATCGTCTCCGTATCGGTAACGGCAGAGCCGGCTACCTGAGAGAGCTGAGGCAGTGTGTCTGCCGCTATTTGAAGGAAATTCATTTGATATTATTCTGATATGATTGGTTTACGATACTAAGCTTGTCTCACTTGCTGAGGATCTCGAGATACTTGCGTACCACGGTCTCAAATCCCTCATAGAGAGCCTCGCAGATCACAGCATGACCAATAGAGACCTCATCCAGCTCGGGGATATACTTGTGCAGGAGAGCCAGGTTATCGAGACTGAGGTCGTGACCTGCATTGACTCCGAGTCCCAGCTCCTTGGCCCGTCTCGCACAGGCGACAAAGGGCTGAACCGCCTCTTCCGGATGTGTCGGGTAGAGGTCGGCATAGGGCTTCGTGTACATCTCCACCCGATCCGCACCCACACTCCGAGCGGCGGCGAGATTATCCAGGTCGGTATCCACAAAGATCGAGGCGCGGATGCCTGCTCGATGAAGCCGGTCGATGATCTTCTCCAGCTGGTCAAAGTGCGTCTCCACATCCCATCCGGCGCTACTCGTCAGCGCATCCGGTGCATCCGGGACCAGAGTCACCTGATCGGGACCTACCTGAGTAACGAGACTAAGGAAGTCCTCCGAGGGGTAGCCCTCGATATTGTACTCCGTGTCGATCACCTGCCTCAGCGCCGGCACGTCGGCGTACTTAATGTGCCGCTCGTCGGGTCGGGGATGGACAGTGATCCCCTGCGCCCCCATCCTCTGGAGGTCCTTAGCCACCTGGATAATGTCCGGGCGATTCTCGCCTCGGGCATTCCGGAGGGTGGCGACTTTATTGATATTGACGCTAAATAGAGTCATGATTACGGTTTATGATTACGATAGACACAAAGATAACACTTTTCCAAGTCAAGTCGCTTGCCAAATCGGATCACGTCACAAAGAGCAGCACCGTAGGGACTACGATGCTGCTCTTATGTGAGTCTATTACTGAGACGAAGGATCAGGCCTTAGCCTTATCCACGATCGCCTTGAACGCCTCCTGGTGATTCATCGCCAGGTCAGCGAGGACCTTACGATTGATCTCGATACCCTTCTCGTGGAGCATGCCCATGAGCTTAGAGTAGGAGAGCCCCTCCTGACGTGCAGCTGCATTGATACGCTGGATCCAGAGGGCACGGAAGGTGCGCTTCTTGACCTTACGATCACGGTAAGCGTAGGTAAGACCCTTCTCCCAGGTATTCTTAGCTACCGTCCAGACATTACGACGTGCGCCATAGTAGCCACGGGTCTGCTTGAGGATTCTCTTGCGCCGCGCCTTGGAGGCGGCATGATTGACTGATCTTGACATGATTCTAAAATTTGTGTGGACATAAGCGGCGGATCATTACTCTCCGCACTTCTCTGCTCATCATCCTGTTACTAAAATCTTACGTAGTCGAGGCTTACTTATGCAAGTCCAAGCAGTTTCTTGACCCCACGCTCATTGGACTTATGTACCAGCCCGTTATTGGTGAGATCACGCTTCTGCCTCTTGGACTTACATGCCAGGAGGTGGCTCTTGTAAGCATGCTTACGCTTGATTTTTCCTGATCCGGTGAGAGAAAATCTCTTCTTAGCACCGCAATTAGTCTTAACCTTAGGCATGACTTGATGGATTATTAATGTATAAATTAGTGATTGCCGCGGCTCCCGCCGTGGTCGTTATTACGCCTCCTCATCCGGCTTTGCGTCAGAGCCCTCATCAGAGGTGTGATTATTATTGTTACTACGGTCGTCACCCTTCTTCTTAGCGACTCCCTTCTTGGGAGAGAAGAGCATGCTCATACGCTTGCCCTCTAACTTTGGCAGCTGATCCACTCGAGCATACTCATCGAGATCGTTGGCAAAGCGAAGGAGGAGCAGCTTCCCTTGATCCTTGAAGACAATGGACCGTCCTCGGAAAAAGACATAAGCACGCACCTTACTGCCCTCCTGCAGGAAGCTGATGGCATGGCGGAGTTTGAAGCTGTAGTCATGGTCGTCCGTCTGAGGTCCGAAGCGGATCTCCTTGAGCGTCGTCTTGACCTGGTTGGCCTTCTGCTCCTTAGCCCTCTTCTTCTGCTGATAGAGAAACTTCTGGTAGTCCAAGATCTTACAGACAGGGGGATCTGCATTGGGCGAAATCTCCACGAGATCCAGCTCCTGCTGCTGCGCCATACGGCGAGCCTCCTGGATGGTGTAGATCCCTTGCTCCACGTTGTCTCCTACGACACGCACCTCACGAGCACGGATCTGCTCGTTGATACGGTTGGAGTTATCATCGTCGCGACTTCCGCGACCATTTGGCTGTCTTCTTGCGGACATTAAGTCTCTTCTTGAGGTCTAAAAAATTTAGTTACGTGACGGTCATCATCGTCCCCTACCCCTCGCGGGATAAGTATAAAGGACGACTAAACCTGTAGTTATCAGTCTATTATTCCTTATCGTGCTGGTGAGCAAAGGCCTTCTGAGCCTCATCAGTATGCTCCCACTGATGAGTCTGCTGGTAGATCTCCTGAGCCACAGCGTCGGCAAAGGTACTAATTTTTTCCGTACCCTGTTCGCCCTCACCCTGTTTACGGATAGAGACTGTACCATCAGTCTCCTCCTTCTCACCTACGATCAGGAGGTAGGGAATGCGCATCAGCTCTGTCTCGCGGATCTTCTTGCCGAGCTTCTCGTCCCGATCGTCGACCTTGACGCGGATACCCTTCGCCTTCAGCTCATCCTCCACCTTATAGGCGTAGTCGAGATACTTCTCCGACACGGGGAGGACTGCCACTTGATCCGGACAGAGCCAGAGGGGGAACTTGCCCGCCGTATTCTCGCAGAGGACAGCAACGAAGCGCTCGATAGAGCCGAAGGGAGCACGGTGCAGCATCACCGGACGGTGTAGCTGACCATCCTCGCCGGTGTACTCGAGCTGGAAGCGCTCCGGGAGATTGTAGTCCACCTGGATGGTACCGAGCTGCCACTTGCGCCCGATGGCGTCCTTGACCATAAAGTCAAGCTTGGGACCGTAGAAGGCAGCCTCTCCCTCGACCAACTTCGCCTTGACACCGCGGTCCTTGCAGACCTCGATGATGGCACTCTCGGCCTTCTCCCAGTTCTCGTCCGACCCGATATACTTCTCCCTATTATTAGGATCGCGCAGGGAGATCTGTGCCTCGAAGGACTTAAACTCCAGGGTCTTGAAGACAATATATATAATGTCCATCACGCGCTCAAACTCCTCCTTGATCTGATCAGGGCGGCAGAAGATATGCGCATCATCCTGCGTGAAGCCTCTCACGCGCGTCAGTCCGTGGAGCTCACCGCTCTGCTCGTAGCGATACACGGTACCAAACTCCGCAATCCGCACAGGCAGATCTCGGTAGGAGTGAGGCTTGCTCCGGAAGACAATGCAGTGGTGAGGGCAATTCATCGGCTTGAGCATATACTCCTCACCCTCCTGCGGCGTGGTGATGGGGCGGAAGGAGTCCTTGCCATACTTCGCCCAGTGACCTGAGGTGACGTATAGTTGCTTGCTACCTATATGAGGCGTCATCACCTGCTGGTAGCCATAGGTCTCCTGGACACGCTCCAGGAAGCGCTGCAGGGTCAGACGAAGCTGTGTACCACGCGGGAGCCAGAGGGGCAGACCGGGTCCCACCTCGCTCGAGAAGGTAAAGAGTTCCAGCTCCTTACCGATCTTGCGGTGGTCGCGGAGCTTTGCCTCCTCCACCATCTGGAGATACTCGTCGAGCATCTTAGCCTTGGGGAAAGTGACACCATAGATACGGGTCAGCATCTGACGATTCTCGTCCCCACGCCAGTAGGCGCCGGCGAGCTTGGTGAGCTTGACCGCCTTGATCAGACCGGTACCGGGGATATGGGGTCCACGACAGAGATCGACGAAGTTACCACAGGTGTAGGTGCTTATCGTCCCATCCTCGAGGTCCTGGATCAGCTCCACCTTGTAGGGATCCTTATCCTCCTCAGTCCAGTGGTGGAGGGCGTCCTCCTTGGAGATCTCCTGACGGATCAGTGGCTGATCCTCCTTGGCGAGCTCCATGATACGCTTCTCCAGCTTAGGCAAGTCGCTCTCCGTCAGGGTGGTGCCGGTCTCCGTCATATCGACATCGTAGTAGTAGCCGTCATCTACAGCGGGACCGATGGCAAATTTCACCCCGGGATAGAGCTCCTGCAGTGCCTCGGCGGTGAGGTGTGCCGAGGTGTGCCAGAAGGCATGCTTCCCCTCGTCATCATCCCAGGTGAAGAATTGCACCCGCGCATCCTCCTCTATGGGACGCATCACATCCCACAGCTTACCATTCACCCTCGCCACGAGGATCTTCTTAGCCAGCTGAGGGCTGATCTCTGCCGCCAGCTGCTGACTGGTTACCCCCTTGGGGGCCTCCTTCTGAGACCCGTCCGGAAATGTAATTGTGATATTTGCCATGATCTATATGGATTGATCTACTGTCTGATTTTACTATCTTTAATAGACAAAGGTACAAACTTTTGCCGTAATCCGATCAGGCCGATAAAATCAAGAGACGAGGTCTGAATAAGGAGGATGACGAGAAATCCCGCTACTAAAAAA
The DNA here is from genome assembly GCF_000375645.1 of Porphyromonas bennonis DSM 23058 = JCM 16335. Lineage (GTDB taxonomy): Bacteria > Bacteroidota > Bacteroidia > Bacteroidales > Porphyromonadaceae > Porphyromonas_A > Porphyromonas_A bennonis. Next base: position 23,204 of record NZ_AQWR01000015.1, read on the forward strand.
GGTCAAGCACACCCGATCCCGCCAAAGAGTCATAGCCCTATTTTAGGAGCCGGACGAAGACCAGCCACAGACCTGGAAATCAGCACTCAGCATTCCTCAAAATCTATTACCGATATTAGATTCATCTATTACCGGTAATAGTGTCGACTAATACCGACTATAGTGATCACTAATACCGGTATTAGTTTAGGGCTTCTTCTCGTGACCTGATTTGCCGGCGCCGGAAGAGGGATATAAAAAAGGGGAGACGGCAAAAAGTTGGTACCTTTGACTTGAGATAGATAGTACCATTCACTTTTGACTCCCCACATGCAAGGCAAGCTAATCATTTTCTCCGCCCCCAGCGGCTCGGGTAAGAGCACGATCATCAATAAGCTTATGAGCGAGTATGGCCTCCGGGGCCGCTTCTCCATCTCTGCCACCTCGCGCAAGCCGCGCGGTAGCGAGCAGGATGGTGTCGAGTACTACTTCCTCACGGAGGAGGACTTCAGGAGGCGGATCAGTGAGGGGGACTTCCTGGAGTACGAGGAGGTCTATCCGGGATGCTTCTATGGGACACTTCGGAGCGAGGTGGACAGGACGCTGGCTCAGGGGGAGAATGTGATCCTCGACATCGACGTGCAGGGTGGACTCAATGTCAAGAAGATCTATGGCGACAGAGCGCTGACGCTCTTCATCCAGCCGCCGAGCATTGAGCGTCTGCGGGAGCGACTGGAGCGAAGGGGGACAGATGCCCCTGAGGTGATTGAGCGGAGGCTCGCTAAGGCGGAGACAGAGCTCTCCTTTGCTCATAGGTACGATGCGGTCGTCGTGAATGACGACCTCGAGGAGGCGTGTCGCGACGCAGCTCGTGTCATCGAGGACTTCCTCTCTACAGATGTGTGACAGATGCGCGAGATACTCTTCTACCCCGGCTCCTACAGCCCTCTGCACATAGGCCACCTCTGCCTCGCCAATTACATCATCGAGCAGATGCGCGACCGCTTCGATGAGCTGTGGTTTTCGCTCACGCCGAGCAACCCCTTCAAGGAGGACAATCTGCTGCTGCCGGACGACTTCAGGCGGCGCTGGGCGGAGAGCCTCCTGCGAGAGCACCCTAAGATCCACCTGAGCCTCGATGAGTGGGAGCTGCCGCAGCCCAATTACACCCTCCGGACCATGCAGTACCTCCATGAGAAGTACCCGGACAGCCACTTTACCCTCCTGATGGGGCTCGACAGCCTGCTCTGGCTCCATAAGTGGTACCATAGCGATGAGCTGACCCAGACGACCGACATACTGGTCTATCCGCGGCCGGGATACCATCTGCCGGAGGACTTCGAGATGCCGGCGAGGACGCGGGTGATCGACGATGTGCCGACGTACGAGGTCTCCTCGACAGACATCAGAGAGCGTCTCGAGGAGGGGAAGGATCTCCCCTATCTCCTCGCCACCTCTATCGATGACCCGCTCTACCGGGAGTTACTGGAGCTGATCCGCACCTCCGGGCATAGAACCGGGGCGGAGTAAGCCCTACGACAACGGCCTCACCCCACGGAGGAGCAGGTAGTGGTCCACGAGGACCAGTGCCGTCATGGCGTCGACGACCGGCAGCACGCGGGGGAAGACGGAGCAGTCGTGGCGACCGGATATGGTGAGATCGGTGGGGTGACCGTCGGTGTCGACGGTGGACTGAGGGCGAGCAATGGAGGCTATGGGCTTGAAGGCGGTTCGGAATCGGATCACTTCCCCATTGGAGATGCCACCCTGGATGCCTCCTGAGTGATTGGTGGAGGTTCGTATTTCTCCCTTTTCATTCGTAACAAAAGGGTCATTGACCTCCGACCCCATCATCTCGGCGAGAGCAAAGCCGTCCCCGAGCTCGAAGCCCTTGGCAGCATTGATACTCATCAACGCTGACGCCAGGCCGGCAGAGAGCTTGTCGTAGAGCGGATCGCCCCACCCTGCCGGCACACCCCGCACCACAGTCGTGACCACACCACCGAGGGAGTCGCCCGCGGCACGCGCCTGACGGATCAGCTCCTTCATCTGCTGCTCTATCGCCGGATCTGGACAGCCGTAGTCCGATGCCTCCACATCGGCACATTTTATCTCATCTAAGTAGTTGTCAGGCAACCCCACGCCACCAAGTCGTGAGGTGTAGGAGACAATCTCCAGCCCCACCTCCTCCCGGAGGATCTGGCGGGCAATTGCTCCGCCCACGACGCGAACGGCTGTCTCGCGGGCTGATGCCCTGCCGCCGCCTCGCCAGTCCCGGATGCCATACCTCTTGGTATAGGTATAGTCTGCGTGGGAGGGGCGAAAGACGTCCCTGAGCCGGTCGTAGTCGGAGCTACGGTGCTGCTCATTGGGGATCACGAAGGCAAGAGGCGTACCGGTAGTGATGCCGTCCAAGAGACCGGAGACAAAGTCGACCCGGTCACTCTCCCGCCGTGCGGTCGATCCCTCTGTGACTCCGCCACGCCTGCGGGCAAGCTGATGCGCCACCTCATCGCAATTGACTCTGAGACCGGCAGGGCAGCTATCGATGACCCCTCCGATATAGGGGCCATGCGACTCGCCAAAGGTAGTGAGGCGAAAGAGCTTGCCGTGGGTATTCATACCACCACTACTTCATCTTGGCAGACGTGAGGATGTCGACCCTTGACCTGGGGATCCGAATGGCCACCCAGCGACGTATGGTCTGCTCTCTCTCCTCGGTGAGCTTGCTGGAGGGCGTATAGATCCGGACAAGGAATGTCGTGTCCGGGCTATTGACCTCAAGTGAGTCCTGATTGTAGGTGATCACGTCGCCAAACTCCAGCTGACTCACCTCAGGGAAGAGCGCCTTCATATCGACGGCAAGTCGCTGCGACTCCTCTCCGATAATGGCATACTGGGAGAGCAGTCTCTGCAGTGAGTCGATCTGGTAGTGCTGGTAGGCAACGAGGTCAGCGGTTCCACGTCCGCCATCGCCCCTGTAGACGTCATCGAGGATCGAGGATCGGAGGCGCTGTACGTTTTGCCGGTCGTAGTTTTGCTGGATCATCAGGGCGGTCTTGTGGAGGCCATAGCCATCGAGCTTCGCATCCAGCACCTTCTCCTCCTCCTCGGTGATCTCCGAGCCGAGTACATTCACGGTCATGAAGGTGGAGTCTCCATGCTTGTAGGAGTCGTAGGAGAGCACATAGCGGTCATCACCGGTGATCTCAGAGCGGATGAAGTTTCGCTCCGCCTGCTCCTTGACTGTGGTCTGTACCATCTGCCATGCCAGATAAATACTGGGCAGGAGTGTGCAGATGACGATGACGGCAACGGCGCGATTGAGCAGCCGCCCCCGCTTCTTGTCGACATAGGTGACCCGCGGGTAGTCAAGCGCACGTACCGTTATGTAAGTGGCGAGCCCGATGAATACTGCGTTGATGATGTAGAGGTAGAAGGCACCGATGAAGTAGTGGAGATTCATCGTCGCGATGCCATATCCTGCAGTACAGAGCGGTGGCATGAGGGCGGTGGCAATGGCGACACCGGGGATCACATTCCCCTTATTCTTACTGGCACCGGCCGTGATGCCTGCCAGACCGCCGAAGGAGGCGATCAGCACGTCGTAGAAGGTCGGCTGTGTGCGGGCGAGGAGCTCCGAAGTGATAGTCTCCACCGGTGAGAGGAGGAAGTAGACTGTAGCGGTGGTGATGCCGATGAGGGTCATCATACCGAGGTTCTTGAGACTACGCTTGACCAGCTTGAAGTCGGTGATCCCAAGCCCGAGACCGAAGCCGAGGATAGGACCCATGAGTGGGGAGATGAGCATCGCACCGATGATAACGGCGGTGGAGTTCATATTCAGTCCCAGCGACGCGATGAAGATCGCGCAGATCAGGATCCACATCTTCGGACCCTTGAAGTCGACATCGGCAGCAATCGACTCGATGGTCTTCAGCTCATTTTCCTTGTCGAGACCGAGGTCAAAGTACTCCTTAAGGAAGCCGATGAAGCCTTCGTTCTTCTTTACCTGAGGCTGTTCTGCATCTTCGGGCTTGGGATTGGATGGTTGGGTACTCATTTTCTATAATGACGCAAAAGAGTAAATACAGGAGTAAAGAAATAGCCTGCAAGACCGATGTAGATCAGCAGGAGAAGCGTACGGAGTACAAGCGTGAGCGCCAAGCTCTCGGGGTGGATCTGCATCCCACCGAAGTAGAAGAGTGCTCCCAGCGCCAGGATCCCCAGATCCGACCGTGTCCGGTATGCTATCGGATGGTGACGCTGCCCGAGGACGTAGGAGAGGAGGAGCATGACGAGGTTGCAGCTGACGGCGGCCCAGGCACAGGCTATGAAGCCGTAGCGTGGCACGCCCAGCGTGATGATTGTCAGAGTGACGACGAGACCGATCACGGCAAAGAGCGCCCCGTAGTAGGTCCGATCCGTCACCTTATACCAGACAGAGAGGTTGTAGTAGATCCCAAAGAGGATCTCGCTAAACATCATCCACGGCACGATCACCAGTCCGGAGTAATAGTCGGGACGGACGATGACCTTGAAGACATCGATCCAGTACATCACTCCGACGAAGATCACCGAGGCGAAGAGGATGAAGTAGGTCATCGCCATCGTATACGCCTGACCGGCGTCCCGAGACTTCATCTTGCTAAAGACGAAGGGGTCGTAAGCGAAGCGGAACGCCTGCAGGAACATCACCATGATGACCGAGATCTTGAGGTTTCCGCCAAAGATCCCGAGCGCCGTCATCCCCTCGCCGTGGTCGGCATAGAGGTAGGGGATCAGCACCTGACCGGCCATCTTATTGAAGTCGCCCGCCAGACCGAGCAACACCAGCGGACCGCAGTATCGCGCCAGCCTCGGCAGAAGCTCTCGGTCGAAGCCTTTGATCCCGTACCTGAAAAGCGGCAGCATCATCAGTGCCTCGATGCCGGAGGCGAGGAGGTTGGAGATGAAGATATACCCTACTCCCATGCCGGGTCGGTAGAGCCAGCCGGGTAGAGCGTACCCCGCCGCCTCGAGTCTCGGACAGACGATGAGGAAGAAGAGGTTGAAGAAGATATTCAGCCCGATGAAGAGGAACTTGTAGAAAGCAAAGCGCCAGGGCTTATGCTGATAACGCAGGTAGGCAAAGGGGAGCGACATCAGGGCATCCAGCGCCACGATGACGACAAACATCCCCACGTACTCCGGGTGAAGGGGATACTTCAGGAAGTCCGCTATTGCCTGCGTCTGAGTAAGCCCGACGAGGAGGAAGATCAGCACCGGGACAGACAGCACCTTTAGGCAGGTGGCGTAGACCTGCTGCGGCTTATCGGAGGTATTGATGAAGCGAAAGAGCCCCGTCTCCAGCCCAAGCGTCAGTACCACGAGTATCACACTGACCCAAGCATAGAGATTGGTCACTATGCCATACTCCGCCGAGGTTGCCAGCACCCGGATGTAGAGGGGTGCCAGGAGCCAATTGAGAAACTTGCTGACGATATTCGTAAGGCCATAGACCACCGTGTCCTTGGCCAGACTCTTCATGCCGCCGCCCTGTGCCATAAGTCCTTAGAGTGAGAGATCCTGCTCGTCCCAGAGCATCTGTCCCCGAGCCGGTGTCTGCGACGGACGGCCAAAGTGGGTATAGGCAAGCGACGTGACGACGCGCCCCCGTGGAGTCCTCTTCAGGAAGCCTTCCTTGATCAGGAAGGGCTCGTAGACATCCTCCACGGTACCGGCATCCTCCCCGATAGAGGTGGCGATGGTCTCGACGCCCACCGGGCCGCCCTCAAACTTGTCCATGATCGCCAGGAGGATCTTCCGGTCGATCTGATCCAGCCCGTACTCGTCGATATTGAGCGCCTCGAGGGCATAGCAAGCCACCTCGTGCGTCACTTTACCGGTCCCCTTGACCTGAGCGAAGTCTCGCACCCGCCTCAGTAGCGCATTGGCCACACGGGGCGTGCAGCGGCTGCGATTGGCGATCTCTGTCGCCGCCCGATCCTCGCACTCGATCCCCAGGATGCCGGCACTACGGAGGACGATCTCCCTCAGCATCTCCGCATCGTAGTACTCGAGGTGCATATTGATCCCAAAGCGGTCCCGCAGCGGAGCCGTGAGGAGACCGCTCCGTGTGGTGGCCCCGATGAGGGTAAAGGGCTCCAGATCTAGTCGAATGCTCCTTGCCCCGGGTCCCTTGTCGATCAGGATATCGATCCGGTAGTCCTCCATGGCAGAGTAAAGGTACTCCTCCACCACGGGCGGCATGCGATGGATCTCATCGATGAAGAGTACCTCTCCCGGCTCGAGGGAGGTGAGCACACCGGCAAGGTCTCCCGGCTTATCCAGCACCGGACCTGAGGTAACCTTGATCCCCACACCGAGCTCATTGGCGATGATCTGAGAGAGGGTGGTCTTCCCCAGTCCGGGGGGACCGTGGAGCAGGACGTGATCGAGCGTCTCACCCCGCATCTTCGCCGCTTGGACAAAGACGCTGAGATTGCCGACCACATCGGGCTGACCTGTGAAGTCCTCAAAGCGCTGCGGCCTCAAGAGCTTGTCGGGATCCTTCCGCCCCTCCTCGGAGAGGGTGAGCGGATCGCTCCCCAGCTCGACACCACGTATGTCGAAGTCCTCCAGACCCTCTATCTTACGATCCTCGTCGCGCATGTCCTCAGATCAGCTCTATCAGTGCCTGCGACCGGATCGGTTACCGCCGCGGTGTGAGTTGTAGCCTCCTCGGCGATGATCATCCTGAGGCTGATCAGCCGGCTTATCCGCCAGCTCAAAGTCGAGGAACCTCTTCTGGAGGTCGGCTCGTGCAACACGGATCTTGATCGTGTCGCCAAGGGCATAACGCTTACGGGTATTGATCCCTACGAGCGCCATGGTCTTGTCGTCGTACTCGTAGAAGTCATCGCTGAGATCACGGATCGGCACCAGTCCCTCGCAGCCATTCTCCTTGATCTCCACGAAGATCCCGAAGTCCTTGACACCGCTGACCATGCCCTCAAACTCCTGCCCCAGTCGCTCCTGCATATACTCGATCTGCTTGTACTTGACTGACGAGCGCTCCGCATCGGCAGCCGTCTTCTCCATCTCCGAGTCGTGCTCACAGATGGCATCGAGGTCGCTCCTGTCGGCACTCTTCCCGGTGGTCATATACTGCCAGAGCAGGCGGTGAACCATCATATCGGGATGACGGCGGATCGGGCTGGTGAAGTGGGTGTAAAACTCAAATCCGAGCCCAAAGTGACCGATGTTCTCTGTCTGGTAGACAGCCTTAGACATCGTGCGGATCGCCAGGATCTGGATCACATTCTCCTCCGGCTTCCCCTTGATCTCCTCGAGGAGCTTATTGAGATTGTCTGAGATGGACTGCGCGTCCCCTGTGTAGATAAACTTGTACCCCAGCCGTCCCACGTACTCGGCAAAGTTCTGCAGCCGCTCCTCATCGGGACGGTCATGCACGCGGTAGATAAAGGGCGGCACCTTCTCGTCCCGCTCCTTGGCCAGCTTGGCGATGTGCTTGGCGACGGTGCGATTGGCAAGCAGCATATAGTCCTCGATCAGACGATTGGCATCGGTATTCTCCTTGACATGGACGGAGATCGGCTTACCCTTCTCGTCGAGGTCAAACTCCAGCTCCTCCTGCTCAAACTCGATCGAACCGTGCTCAAAGCGCTTCTTCCTCAGAGCCTTGGCTATCTCATCCAGCTTATGGACCGCCTCCTCCACCTCGGGCGTCACGCCGGGCTGACCATTGATCACCTCCAGCACCTCCTCGTACTTAAATCGGTAGTCGCTGTGGATCACCGTGCGGGCGACATGGTAGTCGAGCACAGTTCCAAGGGAATTGACGCGGAAGATGCAGGAGAATGCGGGTCTGTCCACACCGGCACGGAGGGAGCAGAGGTCGTTGCAGAGCCGCTCCGGCAGCATCGGCACGGTGCGATCGACTAAGTAGACGCTCGTCGCACGCTGATAGGCCTCCTCGTCGATCGGATCTCCGGGGGTGACGTAGGAGGTGACGTCGGCGATGTGGACACCCACCTCATAGGTGCCGTCTCCGAGATCCTTGTAGGAGAGCGCATCGTCGTAGTCCTTCGCCGACTCCGGGTCGCAAGTAAAGGTGAGTCGGTCGGTGTAGTCCTCCCGCTTGTACTTCGGATCGTATGCCATCTGCTCATCGAGGTCATTGGCATACTGCTCCAGATTCTCCGGATAGGAGTAAGGCAGACCATACTCAGCCAGGATGGCGTGCATCTCGGTGTCGTTGCTACCCGGCTCACCGAGGCGGGAGATCACCTCACCGACAGGGTTCTTGGCATGATCCGGCCACTCCAGCACATGGACCAGCACCTTCTCCCCGTCCTGAGCGCCATTGAGGTTACGATCCGGGATCAGGATATCATTGTCCAGCTTACGGCTGTCGGTGATGAGGAAGTTGTAGCCGTGGCTGATCGACATCACGCCGACGAAATTAGTCACCACCCGCTCCAGTATCTCGATCACCTCACCCTCGATCTCCTGACCGGGGCGAAGCGCGAGCAGCTGTACCATCACCTTATCGCCATCGAAGGCGTGGGCAGAGTTTCGCTCTGCCACACGGATCGGGTCGCTCCCATCCTCGGGGTAGAAGAAATTGTGTCCCTTGCCCGCCTTCCGCCGGAAAGATCCGGTCAGCTTGGTATTCTTGGTTCTGTAGATGTACTCGTCACTGGCGGCGCCTGCCTGGATGAGCTTCTCGCGCATCAGCTGATCAATCACCTCGCCGACCATCTGCTTCTCCGAGCCATTCTCTGCGCCGACCGACTTGCAGATCACCACGACAGACACACAGACATTGGCATGACTGGTAAAGTAGTCGATGACATCTCTTCTGTAGCGGGAGAATCCCCGCTCTCTCTTACTCGGCTTGTAGGACGAGTCCCTAAATGCCTGACTGCTCTTATCTTTTCTAGACTTAAATTTCTTTCCCATTGATTATTTCTGTGTATCTCTAGTGACCAACAAAGTTACCCAAATTTCCACACCTCCTGCCGTCCTCATCCGCACCCTCTAGAGCCACTCCACCCAAGCCCCCCGGGACCGGAGTCGGTATGAGTGAAATCTAATACCGATAATAGTGACGACTAATACCGGTAATAGTCTCAACTAATATCGGTATTAGAGAAGGCCCCCAAAAAAGCCGGAGAGTGCAGAAGCTTCTTCCGCACTCTCCGGCTGATCAAAGTCGATCCAGTGGTCCCACACGGGCTTGAACCGTGGACTCCCTGATTATGAGTCAGGTGCTCTAACCAACTGAGCTATAGGACCAATATCACTGTGCCGGATCCATAAGACCCTTGATATTGGCGCAAAGGTACGATTTTTTCTCTTCTCCTCCGCCCCCTCACACATTAAAAACCCCTTGCAGACGAGTGCCTGCAAGGGGTTGTGTTGTCGCCCTAAAGGGGCTTAGGAGAAAACTGTCTCTCGACAGCTTTGCGTCCTAATATTAACCTAAAATCTAATACTATGAAAAACACACTGCAAATATAAGCCTATTTTGCTTGAGTCGCAAGTTATTTTTTATTGTCTCTTCTCTTACGGAGCAATCCGCGTAAGGGACCAGCTGCCATCCTCCTGCAGGTGATAGAGGAAGCGGTCATGCAGGCGGCTGGGCCTTCCCTGCCAAAACTCGATCCGGTGAGGCGTCACCTCAAATCCTCCCCAGCTCTCGGGACGGGGGACCTTTACTCCCACCTTGAGTGCCTCCTTGGCAAACTCGGTCACGATGAACATCCGATTGGGGATCGGGTGGCTCTGGGGCGAGATCCGAGCACCGACCTGACTCTTGTAGGGGCGCTTGGCAAAGTAGGCATCCGACACCTCAGGGGCGACGTGCCGACAGGTACCCTCGATGTGGATCTGCCTCTGGAGCTGGTGCCAGAGGAAGGTGAGACTCACCTTGGGATTGAGATCGATCTGGTGTCCCTTGCGGCTCTCGTAGTTGGAGTAGAAGATAAACTTCCCCTCCTCGGTGATCTCCTTCAGCAACACCGTGCGGGTGCAGGGCTGACCATCGAGAGTAGCCGTGCTGACGATCAGGGCTGTCGGTTCTATCACGTTGAGCTTAATCGCCTCCTCAAGCCACTCGCGACACTTGTCGAGCGGATCCTCCGTCATGTCGCTGTGCGAGAGTGAGCCGACGTTGTAGTCGCGTCGGATGTCCTCGAGATTCATTTCCTCGCCCGTATGATTGGTATCTGTCATTGGTTTAGTGTTTTAGATAAGATTAGGATTGGCTCTTAGCTCCGCCAGTAACTGGGGTGGAAGAGTGAGAGCACAGTGAATATCTCCAGTCGCCCCATTACCATCAGTAACGACAGGAATATCTTCGACACGCCGCTCAGCGACGAGAAGCCGCCATGCGGACCGAAGACACCCAGGCCGCCACCGGAATTGGAGACACAGGAGACGGCGCAAGAGAAGGAGTCTGTCAGATTGTATCCCTCTGCGGTGACCACGCCGGTGGCAATGATGATAAGGGCTGTATAGGCAAAGAAGAATGAGGTGACCTGCACCACCACCTTGTCGGTGATGACGGTGTTGCCCATTCGGATGGTGGAGACGACGTTGGGGTGGACACGGCGGACCAGCTCCTTACTGAGATTTTTCGCCAAGACCTCGAAGCGGACAACCTTGAAGCCACCCGAAGTGGATCCTGAGCAGCCGGCGACAAACATGCACGCTATCACGATCAGGGCAAAGAAGCTCCCCCAGACGGAGTAGTCACCAGAGAAAAAACCAGTGGTCGTCCCTAGGCTGGCGACGGTGAAGAGGCTCTTGATGAAAGCATCCGCCCCGGTAAGGTAACCGGAGTACCAGAGCCATATGGCTCCAATCGTTGTCATAATAAGCACCAAAGAGAGGAACCAGCGGAGCTCGCTGTCCTGAAAGAGGCGCTTCGGCTGCCGCTTGACGATCGCAAAGTAGATCAGCGAGAACTGGGTCGCCCCCAGCAGCATGAAGAAGACGGCAACCAGTTCTATATAGGTGGAGTGAAAGAAGCCGATCGACTCGGAGTGGGTACTGAAGCCTCCTGTGGAGACGCACGAGAAGGTGTGGCAGACCGCGTCGTACCAGCTCATAGGGCCGATGCCGAAGAGCAGGATGCAGAGGATCGTAAAGCTCACATAGATGACGATGAGCCACTTCGCCATAGTCCCGATATGGGGGTCAAACTTCTGGTGTGTCACCCCAGTCGCTTCGCTATTGAAGATCGTTGTTGCCCGTTGCCCCGACATAGGTATGAGTGCCACAAGGAAGGCGATGATACCCAGTCCGCCAAGCCACTGCGTCGATGCGCGCCAGAAGAGGATGCTCCTAGGTATGTCCTCCACCCGAGTGATGACCGTACCTCCCGTGGTGGTAAAGCCGGACATGGCCTCGAAGAAAGCAGCCGGCGCCGAGGTGATATAGCTGCCCAGCAGATAGGGAAGCATACCGATGAGAGAGACTAAGAACCAGCTGATCGTTACAGTCATGACTCCCTCACGAGAGCCAATGTTGGTATTGCCGGGATCCCGGCCGAGTAGGATCAGCAGGGCTCCCACAGCTGCGTCGACTCCGGCAGTGATGGCGAGCGGCTTAGTCCCGGTATCATGCGGATAGTAGAGGGAGATCAAGAGGGCGATGATGAGGAAGGGGAAGAGCACCATACAGAGCTCGCCCATCGTCCTGAGGACAAAGCGGAAGTTGAGGAGCCGCTTTGTCGGCTGGTAATCGTCTACGAAGAAGTCTTCCCTTAGCATTGCTCAGCTCAGCAAATTACTTGAAGAGATCATCCAGCTCAGTGTCTCTGGCATTGATATTAAAGACGAGGACCGTGTCACCCGGCTTCAGGACTGTGTGCCCCTCGACGAGATAGACCTCCCCATCCCTGAGGAAGCCTCCGAGAGTGATGCTACGGGGGATCTTCAGGTCCTTGATGGGGGCCTTGGTGATCCTGCTGCCTTCCGTGATCACAATCTCCAGCACGTCTCCATGACCGATCGCCATCGTCTTGGCGTCAGAGATGTCTATGCGATGGAGGTGGCGGATGATCTTACCGGCAGCGATGATCTTCTTATTCACAATGTTGCCGATGCCGAGCTGACTGGCGATGTCGAGGTAGTCGACATTCTCGATCTCCGCCACGGTGCGGGGAATGCCGAGATGCTTGGCGTTCATCGTCGCGATCATATTGATCTCCGAGCTGCCGGTCAGCGCAAGGAAGGCCTGTGTGTTGCGGATTCCCTCCGAGATCAGCAGATCGGAGTCGGCTGCGTCACCATGGATGACGAGGGTATTGTCGTTGGTCACTTCGGAGAGCTCCCGGCACTTCTCCAGATCGCGCTCGATGATTTTCACGCTCATATCGTGAGGCAGGAGCTCCGCCGTGCGTAGTGCGATGCGGCTGCCACCCATGATGATCACCTTCCGCACATCCACCTTAGGCTGACCGCAGTACTCGCGGACGGTGTCCAGATTCTGCGTATTGCAGGCGACGTAGACGATGTCATTGACCTCCAGGGTGTCGTTTCCTCTCGGGACAAAGCTCTCCCTCCCACGGACGATGGAGATGATGTGGAAGTGCTTCTCATCGAGGTCCGACAGCTCCATGAGCCGCTTCCCCAGCATAGGAGAGTGCTTCGTGATGCGAGAGGCGCAGAGGTGGAGCCGACCGCCAAAGAGCCGCCAGTACTGACGCGTCCACGGGAGACGGAGACCATTGTATATCTCCTGAGCTGCGAGCGCCTCCGGATAGACCATCTCGTCGACGCCGAGACCATTGAAGTAGGGAAGGTACTGGGGCAGGAAATAGTCGTAATTGCTCACCCGGGCAAGGGTCTTCTTGACCCCCATCCGGTGGGCGATCATACAGGAGAGGATATTGGCACTCTCAGAGGGAGTCACCGCGACGAAGAGGTCAGTCTCCTCCACCCCCGCATGCTTCAGCTGACGGATGGAGGTAGGATTACCCACGATCGGCATAATCTCGAGCGAATTGTCGTAGGCAAAGTCAATCTTATCCGGATCTTCGTCCATCAGGATCACGTCGTGGTGCTCCTGCTGACTGATCAGCTTGGCCAGGTGGGTGCCGGTCTCTCCCGCTCCTACTATAAATACCCTCATCGCTTATACTCGCTCCAGTAGGCGCTCCACCTCAGTCATTATCCCCTCCTCGTCGATGCCCACATAGGCACGCTGTACTGATACATCCCCATGCCTGATGTACTCATCCCCGACGCCCATACGGCGGATCGGGATCGACACACCCTGATCAGCGTAGTACTCAAGGAGTGCGCTCCCCATCCCACCGGCGAGAGCCGCATCCTCGATGGTGAGGATCCGACGATACCGCTTGGGGAGCTCATCCAGCAGCTCTGTGTCAAGGGGCTTAAGGAAGCGCAGGTTGATCAGCCCGACAGATTGCCCTCTCTCCTCCCTAAGCTGCTCGACGACACGCCGAGCGACAGCGCCCACTGGTCCGTAAGTGACGATCACCAGTTCATCCCCCACAGCCAGCTCGTCACTCTTGCCGATCGGCAGCTCCTCCATCGGTGCATGCCAGTTGCCATTACTACCCTCGCCGCGCGGGTAACGGATGACGAAGGGTCCCTCATCCTTGTGCTGATAAGCGGTGTACATCATCATCCGCAGCTCCCACTCATCGATCGGTGACATCAGTGTCAGCCCGGGGATCGACCGCAGGTAAGCGAGGTCATACAGTCCCTGATGCGTCATCCCGTCATTGCCGACAAGACCGGCCCGATCGACGCAGAGGATCACCGGGGCTTTCTGCTCCGCCACGTCGTGGATCACTCCGTCCACTGCCCGCTGGAGGAAGGTGGAGTAGATGTTGCAGAAGGGGATCTGCCCCTCCAGCGCCAGACCGGCAGAGAAGGTGACGGCGTGCCCCTCGGCGATACCGACATCGAAGACCCGCTCCGGATACTTGCGGAGCATATACCCCATGGAGCTCCCCGAGATCATCGCTGGAGTAATCCCCACGACCCGGTCGTCCAGGTCGGCTAGGTCGACTAAGGTTTTCCCAAATACCTCCTGAAACTTCTCCGGTGCTCCATTTTTCTTACCCTTCTTTGCCAGCTCTCCGGTGCGGAGGTCGAAGCGTCCCGGGGCGTGCCATAGGACGGAGCTGTCCTCGGCCGGCTTATACCCCTTCCCCTTCACCGTCTTGACGTGAAGCAACTTCGGTCCCTCGAAGTCCTTGATCGCCTCCAGCACAGAGACAAAGGTCTCAATGTCATTGCCATCAATGGGACCGAAGTAGCGCATGCTGAAGTCCTCGAAGAAATTACCCTCATCGGTCATCAGCGCCTTGATGCTGTTATTGAAGCGCTGAAGGTTTCGCTTCCTCGAGTCTGTGAGGAGATTGAGCTTCGAGAGCCCCTTCGCGCCCATATTGCGGAGCTTATTATACTCAGGGCTTGTGATAAACTTGACCAGATACCGGCTCAGCCCACCCGTCGCGGGGTCGATGGAGATGTGGTTGTCATTGAGAATGACGAGGACGTTATTGTGCCGCTCGGAGACGTTGTTTAGCCCCTCAAAAGCGAGCCCTCCCGAGAGAGCCCCGTCGCCGATCACTGCGATGACATGATTATCCTTCTGATCCAGCTTACTCCCAGCAGCATAGCCGACCGCGGCGGAGATAGAGTTGGACGCATGGCCTGAGATAAATGCGTCGTAGATGCTCTCTCCCGGGTGGAGGAAGCCGCTGATGCCACCCCACTGACGTAACGTGGGAAATGCCTCTCTCCTGCCTGTCAGGAGCTTATGTGCATAAGCTTGGTGTCCGACATCCCAGATCACCTTATCCTCCGGAGCGTCGTAGACGTAGTGGACTGCCACAGCAATCTCCACGGCCCCCATACTGGCTCCGAAGTGCCCCGGGGTCTGACTCAGCACCTCCGTCAGGTAGAGACGGATCTCGCGGCAGAGCTGAGGGAGCTGCGAGCGATCGAGTCGCTTGAGATCCGCAGGGGTGTCGATATGTCTGAGGAGAGGATAGCAGTCGTCTTTCTTAGCACACATAGCCGTAACATTATTCTTGGCGCAAATATACCTATTTTGCCCCTTTCCCTTTGCCTACGACCCCGGTCCGCAGGAGTGACGCATTTGAGCTTTAAAGCAAAGAAGTGATAATCCCTGTCGCTGTGCAATCCTGTCGACTGATCCACGCCCTGCCGCTACCGACTGCCGATCCCGCAGGGGCGAAGCCCCGGAGGGATCATCGCTTTTTAGACCGGGTGTCGAGGCACGATAGTGCCTAAGACCCCGGGAAAGAAGTCCCCGGTAAAGATATACGACCCCGCTAGGGCGTCGCACTGCATAAGTAGGCTGATAGTGCGACACCCTAGCGGGGTCGGGATCGCTTGCGTCGCCCAATCCACGGGTCTTCGGGGCTACGCCCCTCGACCCGTGGCTAAACAACGGGCACCCCTATCGGGGTGCTTCGTTCACCACTCTTCACAATGAGTCGAATGACTTCTGTACCACTCAAATGCGTCACCCCTGCCTCGCTCCGACAAGAAAGCACTACAACTCAATCATCACAAGGAGCCCCAACTACTATCCAGTTTCATCGGCTGCGCATGTCCATTCACACAAGACTGACTACCAGCAGGTAGCGATCAGTCAATTCTACTACCGGTACTAGATTTATCTTTTCGGTATTAGTGTCAAATATTACCGACAATAGTTTCACCTTGTACCGATATTAGTTCGCCACGCTCCTCTCTGCAACAGATGTGCTTGCCCCACCTTATCTCCAAACCTCCGACAGGCTCCATGAGTAGTGTGTAAATCACAGAATGTGTCGCTACTGTCGGGTGAGGGAAATGGGTACATTTGTCCAGTTACTATCAGGTAAAATGTTATGGAGCAAGAGCACCAAGACGTAAGCCTATTTGAAAAAGGGGGTATTGTACTAGCTATACCCGATGTACCTGTCTCTGAGATTCCACTCGGGACTGGGGTTAAACTGATGGAGAGTGCGGGACTGGATGGCTCAGTAAAACCCGCTCTCAGAGCTGATGAGGACGCCATTGCTGACGCCATCGGACCAGACCACCGCAGCATCGTAATCAGTGCCTACATTGAGCCAGGGACAGATGGTTTCTGGTCTTACACGTATAGCCCCGAGGATGTAGGAGCCTATGGGTACGGGAGGACCATCAGAGAGGCGAAGAATAGTCTTCTTGACGGGATTGAGATAGTCAAAGAGAGATATGGAGAAATGGATGATCAAAAAATGATGCCCCACTCCATAAGAGGGGATTATAGGGTAGAGTTTGACATACAGCCGTCACTCAGAGACTATCCGGACGACCTAGAGATCAAAAAATAGTCAAGCGTATCAGGACTATGGGAGTCGACCTTAACCTCATCCTACCCAACGACTGCAAGGACATAATGGATAATGAGTATGCCCTTGCCTTCTTCAAGGATGCTCTTAATAGAGTTACGGCATTCTTTGGGGGTAGGAGAGAGTTTGTGACTGAAATAACTATTTACAACTCTGACTCTACAGGATGGGAGGAGTATGAAGTGCCGGAGTACAGCTTTACCATTCCTCTGATATCAGCGACGTACTACCTGAACAAAGGGTACTGGGAGGTTTCTACTGGAGATCGATACTGCTTCTATTTTTGGCCATATTCTGGAGATGTGGATAGGAATGGAAACCCTTATATCGGAGCACGCTACAATTGTTTCAATGCGGCAAGAATAATGGGTTTCTCTGAGGGATGGATTAGTGATGATTACCACTCCTGGAGATGTCTGGTGGGAGATGTAGATAGTGACTTTGAGACTTGGCTAAGATACGGTAAGGATGAGGAGGATGCGATAGTCCATGAGTATTCCATGAGTATCTTCGGAGATGAGTTTGGCGAGTACAAAGACTATGCTACCAAGTACCACGACTCATTCAAGGAGTGCTTTGACTTGCTTGAGTCTTTTGAGAGAGATTATCCGGAGTACAGAGTTCTAACGATAGGATGCCCTGATAAGGAATTTACCCTGGTCTCCGATGGAAACAACATCTTTATGTTTGATGCCGACACTGGGATGCGTCTCTCAGACTTTCCCATTGAGAAATTCTTGTCTGACCCTAGTGGGGAAGAACCTATACCCTTCCCCCGAGAGTGACAAAGGGGGCGCGCCGGCTAACCGACACGCCCCTCTTGTGCAAATGGGAATGTGCTAAGGATTACTCAGCAGACTCTGCCTCGTTGCTCTCAGCAGCAGCCTCCTCGCCCTCCTGCTCCTCCTCAGAGGCAGCGACAGGCTCCTCAGCCGGCTTCTCCTCCTCCTTCGGGAGCTCGAGGTCCTCAGGATTCTCGCTGGTGACGATGACAGGCACCTCTACGGCGATATCCTTGTGGAAGCGAATCTTGGCGACGTACTCGCCGATCTCCTTGATGCCGGGCATCTCGATCATCTTGCGATTGATCTCATAGCCCTGAGCCTCCAGCTCGTCAGCCACCATAGTGGTGGTGATGGAGCCGTAGAGGCTACCGGTAGAGGAGGTCTTGGCGGAGAGCTCCACCTTGGCACCGCTCAGCTTGTCGGCATGCTTCTGCGCCTCAGCCTTGAAGGCCTCGAGCTTACCTGCCTGCTGACGGAGGTTCTCCTCGTGTGAACGGAGAGCGCTCTCGGTAGCGAGCACAGCCATACCCTTAGGGATTAGAAAGTTGCGACCATATCCGGGCTTCACGTCTACGATCTCGTTCTTGAAGCCGAGGTTACGGACATCTTCTTTCAAAATAAGTTTCATATTCTGTCTCCTTTTAGTATTCTCAAAAATTGATTGTCAGACTCCCGGATCACCTCTCCATCAGGTCGGTAACGTAGGGGAGGAGGGCAAGGTGGCGAGCACGCTTGACCGCCTGAGCGACGCGGCGCTGAAACTTCAGCGAGTTGCCGGTGATGCGACGGGGAAGGATCTTACCCTGCTCGTTGAGGAATCTCTTGAGGTACTCAGGGTCCTTGTAGTCGATGTAGTTGATGCCGGCCTTCTTGAAGCGACAGTACTTCTGCTTGTCGCGGGTCAGCTGGGTCAGGTAGCGCATCTTGGCTCTGCCCTTGTTGTATGTCTTCTTTGCCATGATATGTCAGTTTGCTTGTGTTACCGGATCTTTACTCTGCCTGTGCCTCCTCAGCGGGAGTCTCAGTAGCAGCAGGGGTAGTCTCCTTGTGGTTGCGACGACGCTTCTCAGCGTACTCGTGAGCAAAGCGATCCTGCTTGAAGGTCAGGAAACGGATGACATGGTCATCGCGGCGGAAGTTGATCTCGAGCGTATCGACAAAGTCAGGCTCTGCGTCAAACTCGATGAGGAAGTAATTACCGGTAGATAGCTTGTGGATCGGGTAGGCAAGCTTGCGCTGACCCCACTCCTCACAGTTCACCACGACACCACCGTTGTCGGTGATCAGATTGGCGAACTTATCTACCGTTTCCTTTGTCTGGTCGGCAGACAAAATGGGAGTTAAAATGAAAACGGTTTCGTAATGGTTCATCTCTGTAACCTTATTAGTTGTGAGTGAATAAATGAATAATTCGGGTGCAAAGGTACCCCTTTATCCCCTCAATTCCAATACCCCACCGGCTTAGAGTGGATCAGAGATCCACCTGGCGGGCAATGTTGTCGCCGAGTATGCGGTAGCCGTCGGCATTGGGGTGGAGTCCGTCGCGGAAGAGGGCGTCGATGAGCTCTCCGTCCTCAGTCAGTCCCTCGGAGACGTCGATGAAGGTGGCTCCCGGGATGACGCTTATGAGCGACTCGGTCAGCATATTGAGCGGGCGGATACGGGACATCATATCCTTGCGGGGCAGCACCCCGAGGACATAGAGTCGAGCCTTGGGCTTCATACGCCGGATGAGGGTCGCCGTCTCAGCGATGCCGAGGGCGATGTGCTGGTTGTCGTCTCCGGCAGAGAGGTTGTTGGTACCGATGGCGAGGAGGATCACCTCGGGGTCGCAGTCGTCGATCTCCCCGTGGGTGAGGCGCCAGTTCAGGTTCTCCACCCGGTCCCAGCCGAAGCCCATATTGGTCACCACGCGGTCCCCGAAGAGCTTGTTCCAGGAGTCATCCCCGCGGTGGTGCTGAGATGCCGGCAGCCCGGACCAGTAGTGCATAATAGAGTTGCCCAGCACCAGCACGCTCGGCTTGGCGGTTCGATTGCGGAGGATCACCTCGTTGTGCCGCCGCTCCCAGACGTAGGACGCTCTGTCCCTCGACTGCGTCACCGGCGGGCAGACCCACTTCGTCGGCAGCCCCAGAGCCTCTCTCGCTTCCGTGGCAAGATCTTTCGCTTCCCCTGTAAGGATTAGGCGAGGTCGGGACTTCATCATCTCCTCCTTGGACAATCCCTCAGGGACAGTGATCACCGGGATGTCCAGCTCACGCTCCAGCCGAGCCGCACGGGTCTCCGACGGGCTCACGCCGCGCTCCGCCGGCAGACAGACTAAGATCGGTCGCTCCTCCCGATCGGGAAGCCAGTCGAAGTACGCCCCATCGTCCACGCCCACCTGCAGTGACGTGACCGTCACCCCGAGGGGCAGATAGAGTCGGCAACGGTCGCCGTACTTATGGGTGCTCTTCGTCTCAGGCTTGGTAAAGGTGATGATGTCGCCCGCCACCATTGTCTCTCGGCAGGGTCGTGTCACTCCGTCGCAGTCGGTAGCGAAGAGGTCTACCCCCGATGAGATCGCCCCTTCGGCAGTAATGCGGACGCGGATCATCGGTGAGGTGGTATAAAACTCCACCAGCAGCCCATCGGAGCCGCTTCCCTTCCCAGCCCGCTCGTAGAGACCGGCGTCGGTCGTCAGTCGTCTCTGCACCAGGCAGGGATCGGCATTGGCAGGGTCCATCCACTGCTGAGCCCGTACGACCGGAGTCGACAGCAGGACGATGAGCGAGACGAGGAGTGTGGATCTAAAGTAGGTACTCATATATAAATAGGTGTCTATCGTTCTGACCGACAAGATACCCAAAACCCCGGTTACATACCGAAGCGGCTGGTGTCCAGCTGCGACGGGCTCTTCACGCTCTTGTAGTTGCCAAAGGTGTAGCGGATGTCCAGACTAAAGTTGCGCCCGTAGCGGCTGGGGACAAATTCAAACTGCTGCACCCCATGGTTCGCCTTGACCTTAGGCGTTCCCTTCTCCAAGAGATCGTTGCCCCGCATCGTCACGCTCCACTTCTTGTCCCGGCTGACCCACTTCATCCTCGCACTCAGTCTGACGATATCAGAGAAGTCATAGAGCCCCTGCATACCCCCAGTAAGGTAGGAGAAGTCAAGTCCGGCGGTGAGCCCATTCCGCTCGCTGAGTACGAAGTCATTGGAGAGTGAGCCAAATAGAGAAGTGCGCCGGCGATCTACCGTCCCGACAAAGGGCACATCAAGCTTGATCCGCGTGAGGCTGACATCCAGCATCAGCCGTCCCTGCCACCAATCGGTCTTGGGAAGAGGCGCAATCGCTGTCAGGCTGAGGTTATTGTAGTAGTGCCAGTTCCAGGTCTTGTAGACGATCTTCTCCAGCTCCGGATCGAGATACATCTGCTGGACGAAGTAGCGAGGGGCGTAGTTCTCACGGATGACAAACTGGTACTTCCCCCTCAGCACATAGACCGTCTGCGCATTGTAGGCGACGAAGGGTCTGATCTCAGGATTACCTTTCCACACCTGGACGGCACTTCGCTGAGTGGAGAAGGGCTCCCGCTCAAAGTAGGCGGGGTACTTCTTCTGAGAGTTAAAGGAGAGCTGCAGCATATCCGTCTGAGAGATCCTGTAGAGGAGGGAGGCTTGCGGCATCAGTCGGAAGGTCTCCTCATGACCGTAGTATCGGGCATAGTCCCCAATGAGAGTCGCATCAATGGAGAGCGCAGAGGTGAGCTGCTTCTTGACCCCCAGGTATATATCCGCCAGTAGTTCCCTGCTCACTCGCTCTATCGGGTCAGCCTTCTGCGTCTCTCCGGCGACGACCCAGTACTGCTGACGATTGGCGGTGTGGGAGAGGGAGAACTTGCTCCCATACTCGATCCCCCAGCCGCCTCCCAGCCGGTGGCTATTGTCCGCATGCGCACCCACGACCCGAGACCGCTGACCGTTGTCGAAGGCAAAGGCCTCACTCGGCGTTGCGTCCAGTCCGGTGCCATAGGTGACAGCCTGGCTGTGGTGATAGTCCGTATAGAAGGCACCGATCATCAGGTGTCCGTCGTAGCCATACTCCACGCTGAGGTGGTGTGTCCGCCTCTGTGACTCCTGCTCTTGCTCTATCGGATGAGGGCGCTCAATATCTTTTTCGACAAATTGATTATTGGGGGAAAACGTGCCGTAGTAAGTCGCCGACAGGTCATGCCGTCCCTTCCGGTACCCCAGGTCAAGGGAGAGGGTATGAGTGGTGAAGGAGTTCTTCCCGACATTGCGGGTCCTTATCTCCGGTAGGGAGCCGAGGGGACCGGTCACCACCGACAGATCGGAGATCCGGTCGCCGAGACCGGCACCATACCTCCCTGAGACGGAGAGTCCGCTCGGAGAGGTGTATAGGGCACTTCCCCCGGCGGCATACCGGCTGTAGTACTGAGAGGTATAGGTCCCAAAGAGCTGGGCGGAGAGCCCGGAGGTGACCCGGTCGCGAGACTGGTGCTTGAGCACAATATTGACGGAAGCCCCCTTAGCCCTATATCGGGCGATCGGCGTGTAGGAGATCTCTGCACTCGCCACCAGAGACACCGGTATGGACTTGAGCTGCTCCAGCAGCTGATCCTGTGGCAGAGACGAGGGCTTCCCATTCATCACTAAGGTAAAGCCCGACACCCCGGCGAGTACCGGTACGCCGCCCTCCTCCCTCATCCCCGGCAGGCGGCAGAGCATCTCATAGGCGGTGGAGACGGGACTCTTCTCGAAGAGCAGCTCCACGTCGTAGCTCGATATGCCGCCCTCCAGCAGCTTCATCACGGGACGGTCGGCACTCACCACCAGACCCTCCAGCAGCTCACTCCGCGGCTCCAGACGAAGGGTGTCGGGGAGCGTCGCTCCCACCAAGTCGACCGTCAGCGGGTGGTACATAAGATGCGAGATGCGGAGGCAGCACGCCCCCTCGCCGGAGAGCCTCACCGCCCCCTCGGCATCCGACACCACCACCGCAAGGGTCGTCGAGTCGGGTGCCATGAGGAGTGCTGTCGCACCGGCGACCGCCTCGCCCGTGGTCTTGTCCCTCAGCAGCGTGTGGTAGTCCGTGGCGAGACAGGTCAGGCCTGTCAGTAGCGTCACAAGCAGTGACAGCAAGGTTTTGGTACAAGCATTCATAAGACCCATATCGTGATGAAAGGAGATTAGGGAAAAGGTTTCTGTCCCCAAAGATATACATTATCCCCCCCCCCGCAAGAGGAAGTCGTCCGAAAAACCAGGGGTGACGCATTTGAGTGGTACAGAAACCATTCAACTCATTGTAAAGAGTGGTGAACGAAGCACCCCGACAGGGGTGCCCGCTTTTTAGACCCGGGTCGAGGGGCGTAGCCCCGACG
>NZ_AQWR01000016.1 GCF_000375645.1 Porphyromonas bennonis DSM 23058 = JCM 16335
GTTTCTTCAAGTCCTTCTGGTGGATCTCGGCATAGTCCTCCATCGCATGCCACGAAGTTTGGTTGCACATCATTGTGCAAAAAGCCACAAGCAAGAGGTAATCAATGGGATAAACCAGATGATTCCCTTTCCTGAACTCAGGAATGAGCGAGATGACCGAGAGCAAATTATTCATACCCAATAACGCTTAAAAAGAGAGACAAACGATTGATTATCAGGTATAAAGGTACGAATAATTCTCAGGCTATGCAAGCTTAATGCCCTGATTTTCAGATATTTTTCTCGTTTTTACTCAGGAAGATCTCAGGCAAATCCAAAAACGTCAGCCCTGGTCATCTGCCGGACGCGGTAAAGCAAGAAGAGAAAAATATCTACCTTTGTGTAGATTACTTGAACGCAAAGAAGACTAAATATTATATGGATATGAACGGATTGTATCGATCTATTTTGCTCCTCTGCATGGCGCTGATGGCCGGAGCGACACTATCGTATGGTCAGAAGGTCGGAGGATCTGGCGTCCGATGCGACGTAGGACTGCTCTACCAGATCAGCTACCAGGAGAGCTGGGGAGACTCGCACGCCGTGGTCGTGGAGGTGATCCCAGGCAGCCCCGCTGCCAGAGCCGGCATCCGTCCCGGGGATGTGATCCTCGAGATCGAGGGTCGCGACACGCAGAAGCTCTCTGAGGAGACCATCACGGCGATGATCCTCGACCCCACTCGTGATCAGGTCAGTCTGAAGATGCGCCGCCCCGGCACCCCTTCGTGGGATCTGGCGCTGCAGAAGGAGTGTCTCCCCTCAGGGATCCTGACGGAGGAGCTACTGGCACAGGCATTTAATATGTACAGCCTGGAGGATGTCACCTCGAGGCGCTTTACGATGCCACTCATATATACTCTCCCGACGATGCGCGACTTCATCAAGTACAATACGTTCTCCTTCGCCGATCAGGAGTCGCGGATGAAGCCTGGAGCTCGTGCGGTGGCCAAAGAGCTGACAGGTAAAGGACTCAAGGAGCTGACCACCGGCGGACAGCTGACGATCGTCTACAAGACCGCCCTCGAGAGCAATCCGGACTACAGGGCAGGGAGTGAGGCAAATCTGGATCCGGGCTTCAGGAACTACCTGGTGACCAATAAGGGCGGTCGGTACGAGGTGGATCACTACCCTTTCCTCAGTATTAACACGCCAAAGTTCTCCGGGAAGTACCGGATGACTGTGGATATCGAGTTTATCGACTCAGAGGATAATACCAAGGTATGGAGCGTGACTGCACGAGAGTTGCTCAATAGAGAGTACGATGCCGATCGGTATGTGGTCAGCTTCGCCTACCTCATGCTGGCCAATTACCCCTTTGTCCGCTATGTGATGAATCCCACTTTTGTACTCCATCGCGATCAACACCTCGAGACCGGTGTGGGGTACAATATGGATGACCTGCAGCTGATTAGCTACGTAGCTCCCGGGAGCCCCGCTGCCAAGGCGGGTCTAAGAGTAGGCGACCGGATCAAGTCGATCAATGGTCGACCACTGGAGAGCTCGGTGGATAAGATGAGCACGGTCTATAAGACCTTCCTCCGCAAGACCTGGAAGTACCGCGCTAAGTCGACTGTCTATCCGGACGACAATGGATTCCGCCAGTGTATGTACTGGGACCCACAGTTCTACAGCGAGGTAGCAGGTGAGCTGGACAAGTCCACCTACCTTGGAGCATTTAGCTACCTATTTGCCCACAATCCCTACATCGTCACACCGGAGGAGAGAGCCGCAGCGTCCGGCGACCAGGGGGCTACGAAGGTGATCTTCGAGGTGATCAGAGACGGAGCCCCCCAGGCGATCATGGTTCAGCCAAGACTGATCAATAGGGACTACGTCGAGCTGAAGTAATCCATGAAGAAGAGCCTTATCATCCCGGCACTGGTGTTGCTCGGCGCCGCAGTCCCGGCGGTCGCCCAGGAGACCGTCTACGACTACAAGCCGATCGCCGTGACCACGCAGCAGGATGCTACACGGTACGTCTGCAAGCGTCCGCCCGTGGAGGAGCGACTCTTCCGCTCTGACGCTGTGGAGCGAGTGATCAGGGAGACACAGGCCCGGCTGACGAATCCTAAGCTGCGGTGGATGATGGGGAATTGCTTCCCCAATACGCTCGACACGACGGTACACTTCCGTCACGATGAGGAGGGAGAGCCGGATACCTTTGTCTACACTGGTGACATTGCTGCGATGTGGCTGCGAGACTCTGCTGCTCAGGTCTACCCGTACGTGGCTCTGGCAAGCGAGGATCCTCAGCTCGCTGAGATGCTCCGCGGAGTGATCCGACGGCAGATGAAACTCATCTGCCTGGATCCCTACGCCAATGCCTTCCTCGACGGAGATCTGGAGACTTACTGGGCGTCCGATATGACGGAGATGCGCCCCGGGGTGCATGAGCGGAAGTGGGAGATCGACTCTCTCTGCTACCCGATCCGCCTGGCCTTTGCCTACTGGTCAGCTACGGGAGACAGCACGATCCTGGATGAGCACTTCCATCAGGCGATGCGGCTGGTACTGCAGACCCTCCGTGAGCAGCAGCGGAAGGGCGACCGAGGACCTTACTCCTTCATGCGGGAGACGGAGCGCAGCACAGACTCTAAGTCATGCGACGGCTGGGGCGAGCCGGTCAACCCCGTGGGGCTGATCGTCTCCTCCTTCCGCCCCTCGGACGATGCGACGCACTACCAATTCCTCATTCCCTCCAATTTCTTTGCCGTCACCTCCTGCCGTAAGGCAGCCTCGCTCCTCCGCACCGGCTATGGAGATGAGGATCTTGCCACTGAGCTGGAGAAGCTGGCAGACGAGGTGGAGGGAGCGCTGAGGAAGTATGCGGTGGTCTCTCACCCCACCTTCGGTAAGGTGTACGCCTATGAGGTGGACGGGTATGGGAACTGCAGCTTCATGGATGACGCCAATGTCCCGAGCCTCCTCGCTATGGGTTACCTGGGGGATGTCGACCTGGAGGATCCGATCTACCGGAATACCCGACGTATGGTCTGGAGCGAGAGCAATCCCTACTTCTTCCACGGCACAGCGGGAGAGGGTATCGGAGGACCTCATGTGGGGTACGACATGGTGTGGCCGATGAGCATTATGATGCGCGCCTTTACCGCCACCGATGACGACGAGATCCGCGCCTGCATGGAGCAGCTCCTCTCGACCGATGCCGACACGGGACTGATGCATGAGTCCTTCCATAAGGACGACCCGACTAAGTATACTCGCAGCTGGTTTGCCTGGCAAAACACTCTCTTCGGAGAGCTGGTGCTGACCCTCATCGAGCGGGGCAAGCTCGACCTACTCAATAGCCTCTGATGCGTCGACTTACTATACTCAGCCTGCTGGGACTACTGCTGCAGATAGGTGTGGTCTCCGGGACTCGGGCTCAGTCCGTGGGCGATCTCTTTGTGAGCATGCCGGACAGTCTGATCCCGATCCTGCCGGACAGTACTCTCCGGGCGGACCTACTCAAGAGCCCAGGGGAGACCTTGACCAACCCCTTCGGTGGAGAGGTGAAGGTGCTCAGCGAGACGGAGGGGACCCTTCGGCTTGCCCTTGACTCCTCCACAGAGCTAGAGCTGGGGCTGCTCTCCTATAAGAAGCGCAACTATATCTGTCTCATCGCCACCAGCACCATAGTGCCGGCACAGTCGGTGGTGGCATTTTACGACACCGAGTGGCACCGGATGCAGGAGCCGCTGCTTGAGATGCCGGATGCAGAGCTCTTCCTGACTGACAGAGAGAGTAATGGGGTCAAGAGCGGTCTTGCGGAGCAGGGACACCTCCACTGGGTAGCCTCTTTCAATAAGGACAATCCGGAGCTCCTTACTCTGAGGATCACAAGCTACGATGACCAGACCGCACACTCCCTTCGCCCGGAGATCAGAGAGAAACTCCACCCGGTACAGATGCGATGGAAGAGAGGGCGCTACGTTTTATACAATAACCAAAGATAAAGAATGGATCAAGAGAAGATAGCAGAGGAGGACAAGCAGCGCAAGCGTAAGGCGCTCCTCATCGTCGGGATCAGTCTGCTGGTGCTCCTGCTGGCGGGAGGAGGGTATTACCTCGTGCGTCAGCAGCGGACGATCAATGACATGCGGGAGCTCTCGGCACTCGATAAGCAGATGCTGCAGGATCAGTTTGATGAGCTGAATATGCAGTACGAGGAGTTTAGCTTCGAGATCAGCAACGACTCCATCGCTAAGCGACTGGAGCAGGAGCAGGCTAAGGTGCAGCGGCTGATGGAGGAGCTGAAGCAGGTCAAGAGTACTGACGCTGCCGAGATCAGCCGTCTCCGTCGTGAGCTCGACACCCTCCGCAAGATCCTCAAGAGCTACGTCATCCAGATCGACTCGCTCAATAGGGCAAATCAAGCCCTCAGGACAGAAAATAAGGCTCAGCGCGAGGAGATCAGTCGCGTCACCTCTCAGCGTAGACAGCTTCAGGAGGAGAAGTCGGATCTGTCAGAGAAAGTGCAGCTAGCCGCTAAGCTCTCCGTCAGCAACTTCCGCGTCATCGGACTCAATAACAGAGGACGAGACACCAAGCGGATCAAGAGCATGAAGCAGCTGCAGATCAATTTTCAGGTCGACCGCAACGTCACCGCCGAGCCTGGGATGAAGATGATCTACCTACGCCTCAGCATGCCCGACGGTACGCTGATGCAGCAGGCGGGACAGAGCGGATCGATGCCCTTCGAGAGCGGTCAGGTGCCCTACTCTGTTTCTCGTCAGATCGAGTACAGTGGGGAGCCGACGCAGGTTTCACTTTACTGGGACATACAGGAGTATCTTCCCGAGGGAGTATACACTGCTGAGGTCTTCTCCGATGGATACAAGATCGGAAGGTTTAACTTCACCTTAGGAGACTGATCGATCAGCCATGCGTACCGTACACATTATCAATGGTCCCAATCTCAATATGCTCGGCGCCCGGGAGCCTGAGATCTACGGAGCGACAGCGTTTGAGGACTACCTGGATCGACTGAGGGAGCTCTTTCCCTCACTGGATATTGTCTACTTCCAGTCCAATCACGAGGGAGACCTGATCGACTACCTCCAGCAGGACGAGGTACGGCATGCCTACGGCGTTGTGATCAATGGAGGCGCCTTCTCTCACTACTCTTATGCCATCGCTGATGCTCTGAGGATGGTGGAGGCTCCGCTCATCGAGGTACACATCTCCAATACGTACGCCAGGGAGGACTTCCGACAGAGGGACGTCCTCGCCCCCGTCTGCGAGGGAGTGATCATCGGCATGGGTCTGGACGGCTACCGACTGGCTCTCGCCAATCTCAGCTCCAGACGTGTATGACAGACAATTATAGACTCACATCAATAATAAAAAAGTATTGTGGTTAAGGACTATCTAAAATCTACTAAGATCGTGGCTACGGTCTCAGACCTGCATTGCGATCAGGAGTTTCTCAAGCAGATCTTCGACGCAGGGGTCAATGTCGTCAGGATGAACTCGGCACACATGACCCATGAGGGCTTCGAGCGGGTGATCCATAACGTCCGCGCCGTCAGCGACAGAGTGGCCATCATGATGGACACCAAGGGACCTGAGGTGCGTACTACGGCAACAGCCGATGGCAAACCGATCGAGCTGACTACGGATCAGCTTATACGCATTGAGGCAGATCCCGCAGCACCATGTACGGATGAGGTAATCAACGTCAATTATCCCGGCTTTGTACACGATGTACCGGAGGGCGCTGCCGTGCTCTTCGACGACGGACTTCTCGGTCTTCGGGTGATCCGAAAGGACGAGACCACACTCTACTGTACGGTACTCAACGACGGGACAATAGGCTCGCATAAGAGCGTCAACGTCCCCAACGTCAGCATCGACCTCCCCGCCGTTACCGAGCGAGACCGGGACTCGATCCTCTTCTCCATGGATCACGATGTGGACTTCATCGCTCACTCCTTTGTCCGCTCCCGCAAGGACGTGGATGAGATACAGAAGATCCTCGACAGCGGCAAGAGTGACATCAAGATCATCTCTAAGATCGAGAATCAAGAGGGTGTCGATAATATCGATGAGATCATCCAAGCCTCCTACGGTATTATGATCGCACGTGGCGATCTCGGCATCGAGGTGGATCTGGAGAATATCCCCACCATCCAGCGGACGATCATACACATGTGTATCGATCAGAATAAGCCGGTCATCGTCGCCACTCAGATGCTCCATACGATGATCCAGAACCCCCGCCCCACCCGCGCCGAGGTGAGTGACGTCTCCAGTGCCATCATGATGAATACCGATGCGGTCATGCTCAGCGGTGAGACCGCCAATGGGAAGTATCCCGTGGAGGCGGTCAAGACGATGACGAAGATCATCCGCGCCGCCGAGCAGCTCCCACCGACTCACTGCTTTTCCGAGCTCACCTGCACCGTCGACCAGGATCCCGACCTGACCCGCTATCTCTCCAAGTGCGCCGTGGAGTCGCTCGCTCTCTTCCCCGAGGTGAGTGCCATCATCAGCGATGCCTACTCCGGCAGGACCGCACGGACCCTCTCCTCCTATCGTGGTGACCGTCCCATCTTGGCACTCTGCTCACACAAAGCAGTAGCCCGACAGCTCTCACTCTCCTACGGCGTCGACGCCATCTATCTGGAGAAGGACAAGGAGCATGGCGAGGACAATCGTCATTATCTCCTGAGAGGGATCAAGTATCTCCTCGACAAGAAGATGATCACCACCGAAGACACGATCGTCTACTGTGGTGGCATGCTCAGTCCTCATATCGGAACGAACACACTGGAGATGTACCGGATGAAAGACTTCACAGACTTCCATGCCGATAGCTTCAGTAAGTGAGCACCTCCGGGAGCTGGCGATCACCGAGTACGCCGAGCGACATACCGACCGTGAGCCTGAGATCCTGACCCGACTCACTCGCGAGGCAGACGAGCGTCTGATGTACCCGCGGATGAATTGCGGGCATCTACAGGGTCGACTGCTGAGGATGCTGGTCCGGATTACCGGCGCACGGGAGGTGCTCGAGCTGGGTACCTACGCCGCCTACTCCACCCACTGCCTTGCAGAGGGACTGCCGGAGGGAGGACACCTCACCACCATTGATGTCAATGACGAGATGGAGCCGGTGATCTGCGACAGTCTCAGTGAGGCAGGCATCCACGAGAAGGTGACCAGTCTCATCGGCGACGCCAAGGAGCTGCTCTCCACCCTAGATCTCTCCTCCTACGACCTGATCTATCTCGATGCGGATAAGAAGGGCTATCCCGACTACTACCGCCTCATCGTCCCCGCGATGAGACCGGGTGCGCTCCTCATCGCAGACAACACCCTCTGGGGCGGCAAGGTGGCGCAGAGCGACAGCCGCGACCCTCAGACTATGGCGCTCCGCTCCTTCAACGACTTGGTCGCTGAGGACCCCACCGTTGAGAAGGTCCTGATCCCGCTCCGTGATGGTCTCACACTTATATATAAGAAAGACAAGATATGAATCCCATACGCACCGCACGCACCGCACGGATGATCCAGAAGGAGCTAAGTGAGCTCCTCCTCGCCGACACGAGACTGACTCGCGGCGTGATCATCAGTGTCACTGAGGTAAGGCTGGCACCGGACCTCAGCTCTGCTCGCTGCTACCTGAGTATCTTCCCCGACGCCAAGGGACCAGAGATCCTCAAGACCCTTCAGTCCAATACCTCCACCATCCGCTATGACCTCGGCAACAGCCTCGCCAGTCGCATGCGGGTGATCCCGGAGCTCTACTTCTACCTCGATCGGTCGGAGGAGTACGCCCGAAAGATTGACGAACTACTGGACGCCAATCCCACACACGACTACACGAGAGACGAGGAGGCAGAGGGATGGATCTCCAGCCTCTACGAGGAGTAAGTAAAAGAGGATCAGGATCACCATGGGCTCCGGATCGAGAAGCCTCAGCACGGCACTCTTCATCGCGTGGAGGTACTTTTTCTCCCGAAAAAGTACGCAAGCCATCCATGTGATCGCCATAGTCTCCGTCACCGCCATCGCCATCATCACGATGGTGATGGTGGTGGCACTCTCGGTCTTCAATGGCTTCGAGCGCTTCACGACGGACCAGTTTGCCACCCTCTGCCCCGCTACAGAGATCCGCAGCGGTGACGGGCAGGACTTCGATCCCACCATACTCTCCCTCCCCGAGGGGATCACTGCAGCGCCGGTCCTTGAGACGCAGGCGCTCGCCAAGTGTGGGGAGAATGCGATGCCGGTGACCCTCCTCGGCGTGGACTCCCTCTATCCCCGGGTGGTTCCCATAGCAGATCACCTGGTGGGAGGGGACTTCTACACCGGCAGTGCCGAGTACCCCTCCGCGGTGCTCGGCGTGGGTGTAGCGGCACGGCTGGGTGCAGGCGTAGGCTACCAGACCCCTCTGACCATAGTCCTCCCTAAGCGACTGGGACGCATGTCCACGATCCTCCCGCAGCGAAGCTTCGTCACCCGTGATCTCTACGTGGACGGAGTCTTCCAGGTGGATGACGAGTCGGCGGACGAGCAGACGATCTACGTCCCGATCGAACTGCTGAGGGAGCTGCTGATGTACAGCGAGGATATGGTCACCTACCTCGCCACCGACCATCCCGATGATCGTCAACTCACCTCCTCCATCGGTCCGGGATATAAGATCCTCGACATCTATGAGCAAAATCCCCAAGCCTACCGTGTGCTGGAGATCGAGAAGTGGATCACCTTCCTCCTGCTCGTCTTCGTCCTGATCCTCTGCCTCTTCAGCGTCATCTCCACCCTCGGTCTCCTGATCGTGGAGAAGAGGGAGGACACCGAGGTACTCCTCTCTCTTGGGGCGACTCCAGGGACAATCGACAGCATTCTCCACCTGGAGAGCTACCTGCTCTCCCTCACCGGTCTTGTCATCGGCCTCACCACCGGCGTCCTACTGGTGCTTAGCCAGGCCGCCTGGGGCTGGCTCAAGCTCGGCGGCGACACGAGCCTGCTCCTGATCGACGCCTACCCGGTGGAGCTCCGCCCGGGCGACCTCCTCTTAGTGAGCGGGATCATCCTCCTCGTGGGCTGGGTCAGCAGCCGGATCGCCTTCCGACTCTTCAGGGAGAGGTAGGAGACCCTCTTTTTTTTGTGAGCAAATGGATAGAAAAGAAATCTTTTTCCTTACATTTGCCAAGACGGGAAGGAGGGGGAGTGATACTATTATCATAACCAATAAACAAAATCTCTAATGAGTACAGTAGAGACGGCACAAGCAACGATGCCGCACGGAGAGACCCTCCGAGACAAGTGGTACGTCCGGTGGGGCGTCCTGATCATGATCGCACTGACGATGCTCTTCGCCTACATGTTCGTCGACGTGCTATCACCATTAAAGACCCAGCTGGACCAGAATCTCGGCTGGAGTTCATCGGTCTTCGGCACCTATGCGGGGAGCGAATTCTTTATCAATGTCTTCTGCCTCTTCCTGATCTTTGCCGGTATCATCCTCGACAAGATGGGCGTGCGCTTCACCGCCATCCTCTCCGGATCGCTGATGGTACTGGGAGCGGGCATCAAGGTCTATGCTCTCAGCAATACCTTCCATGACGGAGGCTTCCTCTATAGTACGGTGTCGCAAATAGCGCCCAACTTCCCTCCCTCGGCTGCACTCGCCTGCGTCGGCTTCGCCATCTTCGGTATGGGTACCGAGATGGGCGGTGTGACCGTGTCGCGAGCCATTGTAAAGTGGTTCCAGGGCAAGGAGATGGCTATGGCAATGGGTGTCGAGATGGCGGTAGCCCGACTGGGGGTCTTCGCCGTCTTCCAGTCGTCACCTCGTATCTACAATGCGATGGTGGAGAAGTTTGGGCCCAACATGACCACCGCTCAGGGTATCGAGGCGGTACAGGCACCGGTGCTCTTTGTCTTCATCCTGCTGGTGATCGGCCTCTTCCTCTATCTTGTGTACGGCGTGCTGGACCGTAAGCTGGATAAGCAGGAGAGCGTCCATATCGTCGAGGACGAGGAGCCCTTCAAGTTTAAGGACCTGGGCAAGGTCTTTGGTCTCAAGACCTTCTGGATCGTGGCACTGCTCTGTGTGCTCTACTACTCCGCTATCTTCCCCTTCCAGAAGTATGCGACCAACATGCTCGAGAGCAATCTCGGGCTGAGCACAGAGACGGCATCAAGCATCTTCAGCCTCTTCCCCATCGGAGCAATGGTCATCACGCCCTTCCTGGGGCTCTACCTCGACAAGAAGGGCAAGGGTGCCACGATGCTGATCCTGGGGTCGATCCTGATGATCGTCTGCCACGGGATATTTGCACTCTATCCCTTCACGACGGATAAGCTCTCCTTCGGGATCGCCATCGGTGCCATCGTACTCCTCGGCATCTCCTTCTCACTCGTGCCTGCCGCCCTCTGGCCCAGCATGCCTAAGGTGATCGATGCCAAGGTACTCGGATCCGCCTACTCTGCCACCTTCTTCATCCAGAATATTGGACTCATGACTGTTCCGATGATCATCGGTAACGTCCTCGACAAGACCAACCCCGGAGCCGTGGCCGGACAGGCACTCAATTACACCCCGGCGATGCTGATCTTCACATCGTTCGGCGTCCTGGCTCTCTTCCTGAGCCTCTACCTCAAGGCCTACGACCGCAAGAAGAACCTCGGTCTCGAGCTGCCCAATATCAAGAAGGAGGACTAATCGAGTCACTACACCTCTCACATAAGGGACAGGTGGCGGTCAGACATCGCCACCTGTCCTTTTTTGGCACCAAATCCGGTCGTCGGATCAGGCGCCAAACTAATACCGATATTAGTGTCAACTAATACCGATAATAGACAACACTAATATCGGTAATAGAAAACACTAATACCGGTAATAGAAATTTCCATGAGGAGAGGGGTCTCGCGCGTGTCTCTCTCGTCCGGCCGCCCTGTCTCTGAAGCCCTGAGAAATCATTGAAGTGATAAATGGGTACATTTGTATCCATAAGTCACGAATAACAAGCGCTTCGCCACGGACTACAGAGCCTGAGCGGAGCGATCAGAAATAGTATAGCGATGAAGATTACTCTGATAGGATATGGCCGCATGGGTCATGCGATCGAGGAGGTGGCACTCTCTCGGGGACACGAGGTCGTCGGTCGTATCGATAAGGGACAGGAGGTGGAGATCTCGCCCTCGACAGATGCGGTGATCGACTTCTCGACGCCGGACAGTGCGTATGACAATATTCGACTGGCTCTCGAGGGAGGATTCCCTGTAGTAAGCGGGACAACAGGATGGACTGAGCGCATGAGTGAGATCCGGGAGATGGTTGAGAGGCAGGAGGGAGCATTTTTCTACTCCTCCAACTTCAGCGTCGGGGTTTTTCTCTTCCGCCACCTGGTGCGGAAGGCGGCTAAGCTGATGAATAACCTCCCCCAGTACTCCGATGTGGAGATGGAGGAGGTACACCATATCCACAAGCTGGACTACCCGAGTGGCACGGCACTGACCGTCGCCGGCGACATCCTCTCTGAGATGGATCGATATAGCGACACGAGGGCCTATCTCGGCGATGACGAGAGACCTAGCGTAGCTAAGGATCAGCTCCTGATCCACTCGCTGCGTGAGGGCGAGGTGCCGGGGATCCACCGCGTAGCCTTTGGTAGTGCCCAGGACGTGATCAGGCTGGAGCACGAGGCCTTCGGGAGAGAGGGCTTTGCGATGGGCGCGGTGATGGCTGCTGAGTTTTTGCAGGGTGAGAAGGGATGCTTCGGGATGGAGGATATGCTCCACTTTGACTGAGTTGTATGAGGAAGATAGACTTTAGGAGTGTCCCGAGGCGGGACTGGATCAAGTTTGGTGTCTGGGCTGTCGCACTACTGTTATTTGCGCTGTGGGTGGGTAGCTTCTGGCTGTTTTTCATCCCGGGACTGCTGATATTCGACAACTACATCACTCACATCATCCCCTGGCGCTGGTGGCAGAGTTCGCCGAGCAGTGCCGTCCGGAGCGTGATGCGGCTCGTGGAGGATATCGTGGTCGTGCTGATAGCAGTGCAGGTGCTCAATATCTTTTTCTTCCAGAACTTCAAGATCCCCTCTTCCTCACTGGAGAAGACCTCCCTCGTGGGGGATCACCTCTTTGTCTCCAAGCTTCGCTTTGGACCGAGACTGCCGATGACTCCGCTCGCTTTCCCCCTGGTGCATAATCAATTCCCGTGGAATGGGAAGAAGGCCTACATCGACAATCCTCAGCTCCCCTACAAGCGCATCAGAGGACTTGGGCATCTCAAGCGGAACGAACTGGTAGTCTTCAACTTCCCCGCCGGGGATACCGTCCCGCTTAAGGTGACCAATCCGGACTACTATACCC
This sequence comes from Porphyromonas bennonis DSM 23058 = JCM 16335, assembly GCF_000375645.1. Lineage (GTDB taxonomy): Bacteria > Bacteroidota > Bacteroidia > Bacteroidales > Porphyromonadaceae > Porphyromonas_A > Porphyromonas_A bennonis. The sequence goes on from NZ_AQWR01000016.1 coordinate 12,373, forward strand.
TCTGTCACCTCTACGGCAGGGATCGGATCTGGAGCGACTCGCGCACCTTTGGCAAGGTGGTGGCACGACCTGTCGATATGAGGGATCACTACGTCAAGCGCTGTGTGGGTCTCCCCGGAGACGATCTGGAGGTGAGACGCAACAAGCTCCTTATCAATAATCAGGAGGTGGAGGAGCCGCCACACTCTCAGCTCAATTACTTCATCCAGACCGATGGCACGATACTGACGGAGGAGGAGCTCTACGACCTGGGGGTGGCAAAGGATGATATTGCACTGCTGGACGGGCTGGATCAATCCTACTATCCGCTCTATGAGCAGTTGGGATTCACCGGCGAGACGACCAAGGGCTTCGGGCTGATCTACCACATGCCGCTCACAGTGGCGATGAGAGAGACGCTGCAGAAGCACAGCGGTGTCCTCCACATCGAGGTGGAGCCGGATCCGGGACAGTCGGTCTTCACGACCTACCCACTCAGTAACCTATTCGACTGGACGAGGGACAATTATGGTCCGATCCACATCCCCGCCAAGGGGGAGACGATCCCGCTGACGGCGGAGAATCTTGCACTCTATGAGCGGTGCATCAGGAACTTTGAGCACCACACGATCGAGCGAACCCCGACGGGCGTCCTGATAGACGGCGAGCCGGCTTCGTCCTACACCTTCGAGATGGACTACTACTTCATGATGGGAGACAATCGGCACAACTCCGCTGACTCTCGAGCCTGGGGCTTTGTCCCTGAGGATCATATCGTAGGCAAGCCACTCTTCGTCTGGCTCTCGCTGGATAAGGACAGGGATCTCCTCCACGGCAAGATCCGGTGGCGGAGATTTGGGACAGTGCTCAGGTAAGTCGGTATGCTCTCTCTGCCCACACTCTTTGCCCCTGCGATCCTTCATGTCAGGCTGATGATGGATCATCCTGAGGCTGTGATCTGTGTGGGTGAGCAGTATCAGAAGCAGACGCTCCGCAATCGGACTTACTTCCTGACCCCACAGGGTGCTACGCCCTTTACGATCCCGGTGGAGCGCTTCGGTTATCCATCCCCTGCCACCTCGGAGATCTCGCTGGCGGAGCACGATCACTGGAGACATCGGCTGGAGGAGGCGCTGCGCTCGTCCTACTGCTCCACACCCTACTGGCTGTACTATGAGGATCAGGTGATCTCACTCTGTCGGTGCGAGGAAGGGGGTAGGCTTATGGACTTCAATCAGCGGTGGCTTGCCTTTATCCTCGGCGAGTGGGATATACCCCTGCCCTCTGTAGTGGCGGAGTGGTCGCAGGACCTCGATCACCACGCAGAGGTCGCTCTCCCCTCCTCTCTGGAGGGTCACGAGCTGCCGAGATACTGGCAGGTCTTCGAGGATCAGAATGGATTTATACCCAACCTGTCGGCTCTCGACCTACTCTTCCACTTAGGTCTGGAGGGTCGACTTTATCTCAATAAGTTATGAAGAAACTTTACCGACTGACGACGCTGCTCGCTGCGCTCATCCTGCTGCCCTGCTGCCTTGTCGCACAGGACTTCTGCGATTACTTCGTCGACCGGACGCTACGGCTGGACTACATCTTCTCCGGAAATGCCGAGACGCAGGAGATCTCACTGATGGCGTACTATAAGATCCCCGGCTGGTATGGCAAGAGACATCGGCTGGCAGAGACACCGATGCAGGGGAATGGCACGATCACGGTCAGGGACCTTGCGACCGGGACGGTGATCTACAAGCACCCTTTCTCCTCACTCTTCCAGGAGTGGCTCAGCTATCCTGAGGCGAGGGAGAGCGGCAGGAAAGCCTTTGAGAATGTCTTTCTCATCCCCATGCCGAAGCAGCCGGTGGAGGTTTGTCTCGAGCTCAGGAACAATCGCCACGACGTCATCGCCGCGATGACACAGCGCATAGACCCGAGTGATATACTGATGACCCCACTCGGCGAGCAGGGGACCACGCCCTACACCACCCTGCAGACACCCAAGGACAGCTCGCGAGCGATCCATATAGCATTTGTCGCTGAGGGCTACACGGAGGATCAGATGGAGGACTACCTGTCGGATGCTCGTAAGGCGGTGGAGTCGATCTTTGGGCACGAGCCCTTCAAGTCCATGCGCGACCGCTTCTCCATCATAGCAGTTCGATCCCCGTCTGAGGAGAGTGGCGCATCCATTCCCTCCAAGGGGGTCTGGCGCGACACGGCACTGGGATCCCACTTCGACACCTTCTATAGCGAGCGCTACCTCACGACGCTGCACCTCCGCAAGCTGCACGACCTACTTGCCGGCACACCCTACGAGCACATCATCATACTGGTGAATACGCCTCACTATGGCGGAGGCGGAATTCTCAATTCGTACAACCTCTCGATGACTAAGGATCCGGCCTTCGTCCCGGTGGTAACCCACGAGTTTGGGCACAGCTTTGCCGGGCTGGCGGAGGAGTATGCCTACGAGGCGGAGCAGATACCTATGTATCCGACCGACGTGGAGCCGTGGGAGCAGAATATCACGACGCTGAAGGACTTCGCTACCAAGTGGTCTGACCTGCTACCCACAGAGGTGTCCACGATACCGACCCCTGAGGAGAGCAACTACCCCGTGGGTGTATACGAAGGAGCCGGGTACAGTCTTAAAGGTGTCTACAGACCCTCCAAGGACTGCCGCATGCGGACGAATAGTAACCCCGAGTTCTGCCCGGTCTGCCGTAGGGCAATCCGGGAAGTAATCGACTTCTACACCGACTGAGAAGGCACCGATCAGTAGCTCCTGACCAGAGGCTGCGTGGTGCAGCGGAGTAGGCCTCCCAGCTTGCTCACCTCACGGTATGGGGTCGTCAGCACCTCCAGTCCTCGGGACTCAAGCCACTCCTTTAGCCGTGTAAAGGCACTGTCTATCACCACCTTCCTCGGAGAAAGACTGAAGATATTCGTATTCATCTCGAAGAACTCCTCACGCGTAATCGTGAAGACGCACTCAGGACCGAAGAGCGACTCGAGATACTCATAGTCAGAGTAGTGCCTGAAGGCACCGGGGAAGATGATCGCCAGCCCCTCTCCCACCGGCTGGAAGGCGCAGTCGAGATGCAGGACTCCCCGATAGGGGTCGTGGTCGTCCTTGATGAGCTGAAGCGGGATGACCTCACGCTCCGGGAAGAGACTCTTGAGGAAGCCGATGGCGTACTTATTCGTCCGTGCAGTGCTGTATTGGTCGAAGTCTGTCGTCAGGTGGCACCCGAGGAGGATCCGTCCGTCTCTGAGTACCGTCACATCGCCCCCTTCCACCGAGACATAGTCGGGAGCCGTCACGATCTTATCCGGATCGATCTGCGACCAGATGGCATCGTACGCCTTCATCTCCTGCTCTCTGTCGGCGATGATATTGGCGCGAACAAACGTGTCACCGATGACAAAACCTACATCTCGCGCAAAGATCTGCTGCATCCCCCGGTGCCGCCCGGGACGAAGGACGGTCACGCCCTCCCGCTCCATAAGGGAGACAAACGCCTCTACCTCACGATTGAGATCCTGATCCAAAGGGTACTGGTCGTGCAGAATGGTGTGGTATGTCTTGGCGTCGTAGGCTTCGGTCAGTGCCGGAGGCTCGCCGTTATGAAATGCCACACCGGCCACCACGGTGTCCAGCCGCCCTACCTCGTCTAATATATTTAAGTCTATCATAGTAAGGCAAATATAGGATTATTTCTCTTCCTCCTCTAAGTTTAGCAACCTGATCCCCGGTATTTTCTCGAAGAATGTGATCTGCTTGCGTGCGTAGACTCGACTATTCTTCTTTACCTTATGGATCGCTTCGTCTAACGAGCATTGCCCATCCAAGTATTGGATCACCTCCTTGTATCCGATGGTATTCAGGGCATTGCAGTTCCTAAATGGCAGCAGCTTGCGTACCTCGTCCACCAGTCCCTGCTCAAACATCAGATCCACCCGTTTATTGATCCTCTCGTAGAGGATCTCACGAGGGCGAGAGAGCACCCACACCTCCACTTGGTACGGGAAGACTCGAGACCGATGCGTATGCCAGGAGGAGAAGGGACGGTGAGTGGTCTGCCACACCTCGAGTGCGCGGATCATCCGCTTGTGGTTATTCCCATCGATAGAGGCGAGGTAGAGCGGGTCTACCTCGGCCAGCCTCGCCCGGATGGGCTCTATGCCCTCCGTTTCGAAGCACTCCCATAAGGAGCGCCTCACCTCAGGATCAGGCTCAGGAATAGGGTCCATCTCGTAGAGTAGTGCCTGTATGTACATCATCGATCCCCCCACGATGAGAGCAGTGTCATGAGATAGATGGATCTCGTCCACCATCTCTAACGCCTCTGACGCAAAGTCGTACGCATTATAGGGACTTGTGACCTCCCGGGTGGCAACAAAAAAGTGAGGCACCGCATGCATATCCTCTCGGGATGGCGCATCGGTGCCTATGCTCATACCTCTGTATATCTGTCTGGAGTCGGCGGAGAGGATCGGCGTGGAGAGTCTCTGAGCTAGCTCCATCGCGTAAGCGGACTTGCCCACTCCGGTAGGTCCTGTCAGGATGATCAGCCGCTTTTCTGAGTGGGTCAAAGGGGAAGGTCCTCAGTGGGGATCTCGTTGTCAAACTCACCCGACTCGTCCGAGGTGCCAAAGCCCTCCGGGTCAAGCTCGGAGCTGTCGAAGGCTTCACTCCCGTACTCATCCGGCGTAGCCTCTTCGTTGAGCTTTCTCTTCCTCTTGCCTTGCTCCTCGTCGGGGACCTCTGATGAGACCTTTTTTGGCTTATTCTCCTTCTTCTCCTCCTCGACAGGCAGTGTCTGGAGGGGTGGCTCGCCCTCCGATCGTGAGATCTCAAATACACCGGCGAGGCTGCCGGAGGTCATCTCCCGCAGCTCTATGTAGAAGGCTCTGGATCTCTCGATGTCAAAGGTCAGCATCAGACGCTCCCTCTCGTTGCTGAGCAGCTCTGAGAGTCGGGTGCTCTCCATGAGATAGACATCCTCGTCAGAGCGACTATGGGGTGGCTCCACCTCGTATACCGTCATCCGACGGGACCAGCTCTGGTCAGTGAGGTGAATAAGGGAAGGCTCTACAGGCGAGTAGCCGATATCGTCATAGAGTGCACTACGAAAGTCGGCGAAGGTCGACTCACTCCCGATACGGATATCTCTCCTGAAGGAGCGAGCCTCCGGTGAGACGATTACAAAACGATAGATCATACCTCTTTTCCCCTGAGAATACCCCGCTTAGAACTGCGTATAAAATCGACTATGCGCCGACGCTCAGGGGTGTCCTCAAGTGTTTTCTCAATTGTCTCCAGGGCATCGCTCACGTTGAGTCCCTGGGCATAGAGTATACGATAGGCATCACTGACGAGTGCGATTTCCTCCTCGGTAAATCCCCGACGGCGCAGACCGATGAGATTAACCCCGGAGAAGACAAGCGGTTCGCGAGCCGCAATAGCATATGGGGGAATGTCCTTTGTGACCCTACTTCCTCCCTGTGTCATGGTGTGGCGACCAATGAGCGTAAACTGATGGACAAGCACTGAGCCGCTTAGTATCGCCCAGTCGTCTATCTCCACTTCACCGGCGATCTGGGAGGCATTACCGATGATCACATGATCCCTCAGCACGCAGTCGTGTGCCACATGCGCATAGGCCATGATCAGACAGTCCTCCCCGATCACAGTCTTGCCCCTGGAGGCCGTACCCCGACTGACAGTCACATACTCTCGGATCACGGTCCGATCTCCTATGATGGCCACCGTCTCCTCACCCCTAAACTTCAGATCCTGAGGCACACCGGCGACCACTGCATAGGGATGGATCTCACACTGACTGCCGATCCTTGCGCCGGATCGGATGATCGCTCCGCTGTGGACGTGAGTCCCCGGACCGATCTCCACATTGTCCTCCACGATGGCAAAGGGATCCACACGGACATCCTCTGCAAGGACAGCACCGTCGGAGACAAGTGCAAGAGAACTGATAGACTTATTTGATACCATATCGTTTATTTCTCACCCTCCTGATTAGGTACTACCTTGGCCACGACCTCAGCCTCGCAGACTATCTGGTCACCTATGTAACCTACTCCTCTAACTCGGGCAAAACCATGCCGTCCCGGTGACAACGCCTCCACTCGATAGATCACCGTATCGCCGGGTGTCACCTTTTGCCTAAATCTGGCACTCTCTATGCGAGCCAGGTAGGTGGAGTGCGGACCCGGCTCATCTACCATATGGAGGACAAGTATCCCGGCTATCTGAGCTATCGACTCCACAAGCAAGACACCGGGGACGATAGGCTCCTGAGGGAAGTGTCCCTCAAAGTAAGGCTCGCCAACGGAGTAATTCTTCAGCCCCACTGCGGTACCCCCATTTATCTCAATAATACGGTCTACGAGGAGCATCGGGTAGCGGTGCGGAAGGATCTGCATGATGGCCCGAGTATCCAGGAGCGGCTTTGCCTCAGGGTCATAACTGGGTGCTCGCTTCTCCTCACCCTCTATCACCTCCAGTAGCTTCCGACAGAGTCTGCGATTGATCGTGTGACCGGGCTTGGTCGCAATCACTCTTCCCCTTATCCTACATCCGGCAAGAGCAAGGTCTCCCAGTACGTCCAGCAGCTTGTGACGGGCAGGCTCGTTGGGGTAGGCAAGCGGCCGATGGCTGATATACCCGAGCTTAGACGCATCGCTGTGATCCACCCCGAGCTCATCAGAGAGCTTGTCCAGCTCCGTCTGAGGGAGCTCCCGGTCGTAGATCACCAGCGCATTGTCGAGATCTCCGCCCTTGATCAGATTATTCGCTACTAAAGCCTGTACCTCTCTCACAAAGACAAAGGTCCTCGCAGGTGCGATCTCCTCAGCAAAGTCATCGCCCCACTCATAGGACGCAAACTGATGCGAGAGGATCGGTGAGTCATAGGAGATCAGCACATCTACGGCAAAGGTGTCGTCCGGTAGTAGGGTAAGCCTGGCACCGGACTCCTCATCACAGACCTCGATCTTACGCGGCACGACGAAGAGCTTCGCCTCAGCCTCCTGCTCCACAAGTCCCACCTCCCGGATCTTATCGACATAAGGTTTGGCGCTCCCGTCTAATATCGGAGCCTCCGGACCATCCAGTTCGATCAGGCAATTGTCCACACCCATCATGGCGAGTGCGGCCATCATATGCTCGATGGTGCAGACGGAGAAGTCCCCCTCTCTCAGTGTCGTGCAGCGATCAGACTGAGTAGCATACTTGACGAGCGCCGGTAGGACAGGCTTGTCCGGCAGGTCGGTCCTGCAGATGCGTATCCCGTGTCCCTCCTCGGCCGGTAAAGCTCTCAGGTGAATGTACTTCCCCGTATGCAGTCCCTTACCCTCCAGCTGAAACGATCCCCCCAGGGTATGCTGATGTGTCATACGTTGTCTCCTCTTCAGTTACGCTTATCCCTAAGCTCCTCCAGCTCCTCTCTCAGACGCTTTACCTCCTTGGTGAGGTCGTAGAGCTGCTTGTCGAGCTGCGGCAGTCGATCGGTCACGGCGGCGCTCTTCATCGCCCTGACATAGGGTCTCCCGGGGTAGCCAAACCAATAGCTCCCCTCCTCCTCTATGCTCGCCATGATACCCGTCTGTGCCCCGAAGGTCACCCGATCGGCAGTCTTCAGGTGACCGGCGATGCCCACCTGACCGCCCAGCCGATTCCACTGACCGATAGTGGTCGAGCCGGCGACGCCGGACTGTGCCGCTATGGCGGTATGCTCCTTCACCTCACAATTGTGGGCGATCTGGACAAGGTTGTCGATCTTCACTCCCCGCCTGATGATCGTGGCATCGAGTACAGCGCGATCGATACAGGCATTAGCCCCCACCTCCACGTCATCCTCGAGGATCACCTTACCGGTCTGCGGGATCTTGTCCCAGCCCTTATCTGTGGGGGCAAATCCAAATCCATCTGCACCCAAAACGGCACCCGAGTGGAGGATGCAGCGATCCCCGACGATCGTGCGATTACTTATCGTCACCTGCTGATAGATCTTACAGTCCGCCCCTATGGAGCAGTCCTCGCCGATATAGACCTGGGCCCGGACGATCGTCCGCGCACCCACCTTACTATTCCTCCCAATGTAGACAAAGGGGCCCACCGAGGCGGTCGGATCCACCTCTGCCGAGGGGTCCACGATGGCAAATTGTGAGATCCCCGCCTCCGGCTCGGAGCCATCTCGTATCACGCTCAGCAGCTTCGCCAGGCTGTCATAAGGGTCAGAGACACGTATCAGTGTAGTAGTGACCTCACCTGTCGGTCGGTAGTCTGCCTCCACCAGTACGGCACTGCACTTTGTGGTATAGAGGTAATGCTCGTATGCAGGGTTTGCGAGGAAGGAGAGAGTCCCCTCCTGTCCATTCTCTATCCCTCCGAAGTCAAAGAGCTCCACATCAGGATCTCCATCCACGACACCGTGGAGGAAGTCCGCCACCTCTTGGGCTGTATATTTCATACGGATTTAATTCTCAAATAACGTGATGCCTCTCCAGCTCCCGCTCCATCTCCTCCTGGAGTGCGATTGACTTGGTGCGGGCGGCGTCAGCAAAGTCCTCCCCCTTGGATGCAAAGATGATCCCTCGGGACGAATTCACAATCAGTCCACACTCCTCCGTCATGCCGTGACGACAAACCTCCTCCAGCGATCCCCCCTGCTTACCCACACCGGGTACAAGGAGGAAGTAGTCGGGAGCAATCTCCCGGATCTGGTCAAAGAGGGTTGCCTGAGTCGCACCCGCAACAAACATCAGTTGCTCTGCCGAAGCCCACGACACCGCCGTCTCCAGGACTGCCTGATAGAGCAGTCGACCATCCTCCAGCCTCAGATGCTGGAAGTCTGCCGAGCCGGCATTAGAGGTCAGTGCTAGGAGCACCGTCCACCGATCGGTGTACTCAAGGAATGGGGAGAGACTATCCCGCCCCATATAGGGCGCCGTCGTGACCGCATCCGCCCCCAGCTCCTCGAAGGCCGCCTTGGCGTACTGAGCCGAGGTATTACCGATGTCGCCCCGCTTCGCATCCAGGATCACCAGAGTATCAGGATACTGCTCATGCAGATAGTCGATCGTCTCACCCAGCACGTCGATTCCCTCGGCGCCCAGCGGCTCATAGAAGGCCTCATTGGGCTTATAAGCCACGGCAAGATCTGCAGTAGCATCTATGATCGCTTTATTAAAAGTCAGTACCCCCTCGGCAGTCTGTGGAAGGTGCGGAGGGAGAAGGGTGGAGTCACTATCCAGGCCGACACAGAGGAAAGACTTCTTACGCCTAATCTGCTCGACGAGTTGCTGCTTATTCATGTCTCAGTATCCGTAATGCATTCGGGCAAAGGTACTGATTTTTGCCCAATTCTATCCCCTCATTTCACGCTATATAGTTGAACTATGGTGCATCAGAGGGATGTGGTAAGACCGGGACCGGTGACTTCCTAATGCGTTAGGAGCAGGCTCCGATCTATTACCGGTAATAGAGATACCACTGACAGAGAGGACCATATACAGTCCCGAAAAGCAGGTGATCGGACGCAAAATACCAGGAAGTCCTCACTTCTCCTGATCCCCTCAAGAAAGACACTCTCTCATCCCGCTCAGTCCCACCACACCAAAATGCGGATCAGCCGACGACCCCACAGTTATCAGACAACAATAATTACTGGTCATGAATAAGTTGTAACTTTGACCACAAAGGGCTGACTCCGAGAAATGAAGTCAGCCCTTTCTTATCCGGCAGCAATGAATATGACACAATTTTCTCACCGTACCCTCGGGGCAATTGATGTGATCCTGATGCTCGAGGAACTACACAGACGAGGCTATGAGCGCCTACGTTTCTTTGGCTATACTTCACCTAACGGCATGGCGTATAGAGTCCACATCGCACATCGTGACGCGATGCGGGAAAATGGATATGAGCTGGAGGGCGATCCTATCTGGTACATGGCTGTAGGGAGTAACAGCTGTGGTGTGACACCAGAGACTCTGGCAGATGAGTTCTTGAGGGAGTATGCAGACCACCCGGATCTAAATAGGGCCAAGGCTGAGGATCCCGAGTACGTGCAGTGGTTTTCGAGGGTGGCAGACCTTGCTCAAGAGGGCGTCTATCTCAGCCCCTATTCTGAGTATCGCGACTCGTGCCTGCCGAGGGGCTTTATCTACACCATAGGAGATGGGGAGGAGCGAGTGCCACTGCCCCCTTTGCCGTAGAGTCACTCTGGCGGTTACTTGCCGATGCAGAAGTGGGAGAAGATGGAGTCGAGGAGGTCCTCCGTGACGACGTCCCCGATTACCTCGCCCATCGCTGCTGTGGCATCACGCAGGTCCTGCGCCAGCAGCACGGTGGGCTGATCGGTCCTTAGTCCCTCCTCTACCCGCGCCAGTCCATCAGCTGCACGGCGGAGCGCCATCGCCTGACGGAGGTTGCTGACCACCACCTCACCCTCTGCGACCACGAGGTTGGCAAAGTGACGATGGAGGAGGTAGGTCACCTTCTTCGCCTCCAGGGGATCCCTTCCAGTGATATCGATCACCTCATGGACACCCAGCGAAGTGAGGTGGTCCGACATCCGACTACGCTCCTCAGGCGTGGTCTCATCGAGCTTATTGAGCAGAGCCACCACCTCGGGCGTATCAGAGGGAAGCTTTCGCCACACTTCGTCCACCGCCTCGGTCGTCTCCCGCGGATCGATCATCCAGAGGATGAGCAGTGCAGAGCCGACCTCGCGGATCGTCCGCCCGATGCCGAGGCTCTCCACCGGGTCCTCCGTCTCACGCAACCCGGCGGTATCTATGAGGCGAAACTCCTGCCCGTCAATAAATAAGTGGCCCTCGATGGTGTCACGGGTGGTGCCCTCCACGTCGGAGACAATAGCACGATCTTCGCCAAGCAGGTTATTGAGCAGGGTAGACTTGCCGACATTAGGGCTGCCCACGATAGCGATCGGTATGCCCCGCTTGACCGCCTCCCCCTTCCGGTAGCTCTCCGAGAGGGCGAGCACCTCCGCCTGCAGTGCTTCGCAGCTCTGCAGCAGCTCCGGGCGGGAGACAAAGTCGACATCCTCCTCAGAGAAGTCCAGCTCCAGCTCCAGCAGGGAAGCCACCCGGATCAGCCCGTCACGCAGCTCTGCGACACGGGTGCCAAAGCGCCCGGTCATCTGGGTGAGCGACATCCTGAGGGCAGATCGATTGGTCGCCAAGATGACATCGTTGACCGCCTCGGCGCCGCCAAGTGTCAGCTTCCCGGCGAGCACCGCCCGACGGGTAAATTCGCCCCGCTCTGCCACTCTTGCACCCACTTTGCAGAGCTGCTCGATCACCAGCGAGAGGATCAGCGGCGAGCCGTGCAGAGTCAGCTCCACCATCTCCTCACCGGTATAGGAGTGAGGTGCACGATAGACGAGCGCCATCCCGTCATCGATCATCTCGCCCGACGCATGGTCGACAAAACGACCATAGACCATCCGGTAGCCCTCCGTCTGAGAGAGTGACAGAGTGTCCTTGCGCTTAGGGACGAAGATCCTATCCACCAGCGAGAGAGCCGACGGACCAGAGACCTTGATCATCCCAACCGCAGAGACTCCGGCAGGCGTGGTGACGGCACAGATGGTATCGTGGATAGGCATATTATATAGGGCGCAAAAAAAGCGCTGACGGAGGCCGCAAGCCTTTGTCAGCGCTTATAGTGTCTTGCTTTAGGAAAAAAGCGAGCGATGGATCACATCGCAAGAGGTCTTACTTAGCAGCCTGATCCTCCTTCTTGGCGGCACGCTTACCATAACGATTGAGGAACTTGTCCACACGACCTGCCGTGTCGACGAGCTTAGCCTTACCGGTATAGAAGGGGTGCGAGCTGCTGGAGATCTCGACTTTGACCAGAGGATAGGTCACACCCTCTACATCGATCGTCTCTTTCGTATCGACTGTAGAGCGAGTAATGAACATATCGCCATTAGACATATCCTTAAATACTACCTCACGATAGTTGTCCGGATGAATACCCTGTTTCATTGCTATATCGTCTTATGTAAATGTTATCGGACTAATTATGACTTGCGACCGCAAATGTACTACAATTTTCCTATTCCTCCATATCCCCAACACCTTAATATCCACTTGATCCAAGCAGAAACAGAGCTAAGTCCATCACTACACTCGAAAGATAGAGGGACACCATCGGACTGAAGGAGGCTAATCCAACAAATAACTACATTTGTGGAGCCACTTATATCAACTTACACTTAGATAACGACTATGGATGGTAACGCAGAGCAGATCATGAAGCGCCTGAGAAACTACCACTCGACCTTCAGGATACCCGTATACCAGAGGAATTACGACTGGGGAGAGCATCAGTGCGAGCAGTTATGGAAGGACCTGATGGATCTCGTCAAGCACCCTGACCGCCCGTCTCACTTCTTTGGGAGTATCGTCGCCAAGGGAGAGAATGACGACTGGCTGATCATAGATGGTCAGCAGCGTATCACCACCATAACCCTCATCATCATCGCGCTATGCAGAGCTGCGAAGGATGGTGACATCACGTACCGCGACGTCCGAGAGATAGATGAGCTGGAGGTCAATAACATCTTCATCGACTACAATAAAGATCCGGATCACCTCCGCCTGATCCCCATAGAGAAAGACCGGCAAGCGCTGCGGGCTCTGGCGTCGATGCCTGAGGATCAGTTTGTCCAGGAGTCCAATCTCACAGCCAACTACAGATACTTCTATCAGCGTATAAAGTCCGGAGAGCACTCCTTAGAGGACATCAAGGATGCACTCTTTAGGCTGACCATTATCTTCATATACCTCAGCGACAAGGATGATCCTCAGATGATCTTTGAGAGCCTCAACTCTACCGGTCTCGACCTAAGTGAGGCAGACAAGGTGCGCAACTTCCTCCTTATGTCCCTCTCTACAGAGGAGCAGGAGAGGTGCTACCGTAAGTACTGGCGGGTGATCGAGTATAACACAGGCTCTGAACCCACACGATTTATCAGAGACTACCTAAGTATCAGGACAGGCAGGATCGCCAGTCTGTCGGGACTGTACTACGACTTCAAGCACTACTTCAGCTCCGGGAGTAACAGCCGGGAGGAGGAGATGAGGGAAATGGAGTACTACTCGAGGTACTACCGACAGGTCATTAACGCCGACACGGATGACAAATCTCTCAATACTAAGCTGCAGCACCTGGGTAATATTGGATCTGAGGTTGGCTCCTCCTACTATATGGACCTCCTCAGCGATCGAAGCAAAGGTCTGATATCGACAGAAGAAGCTTACCAGGCTCTGAGTCTCATAGAGAACTGGTGGGCCAGGAGGATCATATGCGACTACCCGGCCAACTCGATGACTAAGATCTTCTGTACGCTCCACCGCGATGTCTACCGTATGCGGGAGAAGTCTGATGAGCGTCAGATACCCTACCATGAGGTCCTCAAGTATATCGTCCTGTCCAAGACGGGGAAGGCGAAATTCCCGGACGATACTGAGCTAAAGGATCGGCTCGGGAAGCGACAGGTCTATCTCATCACGAAGAGCTACCGGAACTTCCTCCTCGAGAGACTGGAGAACGAGGATGGGAAGGAGAGCATCGACATCATACGTGGCTTAATCGAGGGGACGATCTCGATAGAGCACATCATGCCTCAGAAGCTTACCCCCGACTGGCGGAAGAGTCTGGGTGAGGACTACGAGAGAGTACATGCGGAGTACCTCCATACACTGGCGAATATCACCCTCACCGGCTACAACTCAGACTACGGCAATAGGAGTTTTGACGAGAAAAAGAACGGGTACGTCACGGCAAAAGGGGAGCTAGTAAAGGGATACAGGGACAGCAAGTTTGCCATCACCCAAGAGGTCTGCACCCATGATCACTGGGATGAGTCGTCGATCCAGAGGAGGCAGGAGTGGATCTACGATCGACTCATACAGCTATGGCCGATGCCGGAGACCGACTTTGCTCCGAGGGAGGACGACGTGGTAGAGATCAGGCTCAGTGACGATGAGAGTCTCACGTACAAGATACTCACCGCCTTTTCTTACCAAGGTGAGACACACGAGTGCAGTCTATGGGTCGAGATGCTAACCAAGGTTGCCGAGCTGCTGTATGCTCAATACCCGGAGACTCTCCGCAGACTATGTGCGGAGAATAAGTTTAGCTACTTCACAGACTCGTTGGAGGGACAGAAGTACCCCTTGGACTTCAGGAGACTTGGTCAAAATGTTTATCTGAAGACTGCTCTAAGTAACACCAGCAAGCGCTTCCAGCTGCAGATTCTCTTCGACGAGTGTGGGATCGACCAAGAGGACTTGGTATTCTACGTCAAGCTGCCCGCCAAGTCCAAGATAACCGTGGATAAGAAAGAGGACTCAGGATCCGAGGACAAGAGGCTTCCCCTCGATCTCCTCGACTAAGCTACACTTAGAGTCAAACCAATCAGCAGAACAACCGCTAATAAACAGCCCTCAGAGTGCCAAAATCACTATCTCGATAGAGAGGCCCTAACAAGCTACTTCTCAGCGAGAAGTAAGCCATCGTTTCTAATACCGGTATTAGCTTTGACTATTACCGGTATTAGTTTGGACTAATACCGACTATAGTGATCACTAATACCGGTAATAATTTGATGCTTGCGTGGAGGGGCATTCGTTTGACTTCCTCCCGGCCGGCGGTGAAGTGGACTGGAGAGCGGTATCTTTTGGTAACTTTGCGACCGTATTATAGATAAGAGAGATATGGCGCAGAAGAAAGTTACGCTGCTGGGGAGTACCGGCTCGATCGGCACCCAGGCACTTGAGGTGATCGACCGACACTGTGATGAGCTGGCTGTGGAGGCTTTGGTATTTGGGTCCAACGTGAAGGTAGCTGTGGAACAGGCACTCCGCTTCCGCCCTCGTGTCGTGGTGACGGGGGAGGAGAAGCTATACAAGGAGCTCAAGCAGGCCCTACGCGATACCGACACCGAGGTGAAGGCGGGTCGTGAGGCGGTGCTGGAGGTAGCCGGCTCCTACGACACCGATATTGTCCTCTCCTCCATCGTCGGCTTTGCCGGGCTCCGCCCCACCATCGAGGCGATCAAGAATGGTCGCTTGGTAGCTCTCGCCAATAAAGAATCCCTCGTCGTCGGTGGCGAGCTGATCAGCCGCCTGGCGCGGGAGAATGCAGGCGTGATCCTGCCGGTAGACTCAGAGCACTCCGCCATCTATCAGTGCATTGTCGGTGAGAGGCATGGCGACGTTGCCAAGATCTACCTCACCGCCTCAGGGGGACCATTTGTCGACCTCACCAAGGAGCAACTCCGTGAGGTGACTCCTGAGCAAGCGCTCCGGAACCCAAACTGGGACATGGGCAACAAGGTGACGATAGACTCCGCCTCTATGATGAATAAGGGGCTGGAGATGATCGAGGCGCACCACCTCTTCGGCGTAGCACCCCGGGACATCGAGATCTGCGTCCACAGGCAGAGCATCGTTCACTCTATGGTGGGCTTCCGCGATGGAGCGGTCAAGGCGCAGCTGGGACTGCCGGATATGCGGGTACCGATCGCCTACGCCCTACTCTTCCCCCGCCGACTAAGCAGCCTGACGGATCTCCCGACGATCGAGCAGCTGAGCAGCCTCACCTTTGAGCGTCCCCGACGGGATGCCTTCCCCTGCATCGACCTCGCATACCGCGCCATCGAGGAGGGCGGCACTTCCCCCTGCGTCCTCAATGCGGCCAACGAGGTGGCAGTCCGCCGCTTCCTCCGCGGAGATATTCGCTTTACGGACATCCCCGAGCTGATCAGCCACTGTCTCGATCGCATGCCTCAGCGCAACGCCGTCTCTCTCGAGATGCTCGAGGGCTGCGACACCGAGACTCGCAAGCTGGCCGAGGGCTGGAGTCCTCGACACTAATCACGCACTATCTATATATGGGAATCCTCATACGCATAATTCAGCTACTTCTCTCGCTCTCACTGCTGGTATTTTTCCACGAGCTGGGACACTTCCTGTGGGCCAAGCTCTTCGGCATCCGTGTCTCCAAGTTTTACCTTTTCTTTGACTGGAAGTTTGCCCTCTGGAAGTGGAAACCAAAGGGGTCCGAGACAGAGTACGGCATCGGCTGGCTGCCCCTCGGCGGCTATTGCGCCATCGAGGGTATGATCGATGAGCAGGAGGCTGAGACAGGTGTGCCCAGCGAACCGGAGGAGTGGGAGTTTAGAGCCAAGCCGAAGTGGCAGCGGCTCCTTGTGCTGGCAGGTGGCATACTGAACAACGTCCTGATGGCAATCCTGATCTACTGGGGTCTCTCCTACCACTACGGCGTGGACCACATACCGATGGAGGGCGTCGGGGATGCGCTCACCTACTCCAGTGTGGGACACCGCATGGGACTGCAGGATGGGGACCGCCCCTACGCACTGGACGGAAAGGAGATTGAGTACTTTGATGGCTCTCTCGTCCAGGAGATCGCCAATGCAGAGACTCTAACGGTGGTGCGAAAGGGGAGCCGGGTGGACCTCGCCGTACCGGTAGACCTGATCCCGGCGATGCTGGAGACCGATAGCGCACTCTTCTACATCGATCTCCCGAGTGTCGCGGACTCTGTCCTTACCGGATCCAATGCCGCCCGAGCAGGAGTCCTCGCCGGCGATGAGGTGCTGGCACTTAATGGCACACCGATGAAGCTCTCCGGTCTGCTGCCCGCCGTAAAGGAGCTTCGTGGAGATACCCTCCTACTCACCCTGCGTCGAGGTAAGGAGACGCTCCAGCTACCGGTCTATGCAGATCCGGAGGATGGGCTTGGGATCATGTTCTCCGCCGATCCGGGCAGGGCTTTTGGGAAAATACATGAGGAGTACGGCTTCTTCGAGGCACTACCCAGGGGCGTCTCCCGCTCCTGGCAGCTCCTGACCGGGTACGTGGACCAGCTGAAGTATGTCGCCACGCCGCAGGGAGCTAAGAGCATCGGAGGTCTCGGGACCATCGGGAGCCTCTTCCCACCGGTATGGAACTGGCTATCCTTCTGGACCATGACCGCATTCCTCTCGATTATCCTCGCGGTGATGAATCTGATCCCTATCCCCGGACTCGACGGCGGACATATCTTTTTCTTACTTCTGGAGATGATCACGCGGCGGCAGATCCCTTATAAGTATATGTACTACATTCAGCTGGTCGGCATCGGGTTGCTCTTCCTCCTTATGATCTATGCCAATGTGGCTGATGTGATCCGATTCCTCTTCTGACCATGCGCAAGCGTACCGACGATAAGTCTCCCATCTACCCCTCTGTGGAGGATGTGGAGTCGACCAAGCTCGGCTTCTCCGCCCTCCGGGAGAGGCTGCTCCACCACTGCTCCAATGAGGTGTCCCGCTACTTGGTGTCTCGGATGCACTTCATGGACTCTGCGTCAAGAGAACTGAGGACGGAGCTGAGGCGGGTGACGGAGATGCAGGAGCTCTGCGACAGTCGCACCCTACCCTCCTGGGGCTTCGGGGCACTCCGGTCAGCGATCAAGGGCGTGCGGCCGGAGGGGTCCTACTTGGAGTCGGAGCAGCTGCGCGCTCTCCGTGAGATGCTGGATGCCACTGCAGACACTGCTAGTCTCATGACGGAGGATGAAGCTGAGGACTACCCGCTCCTCCACCGTCTGATAGGGCGACTGGAGCCACTGGAGGAGCTGAGGCTGGAGCTTCACCGGCTGATCGGTGACGACGGGGAGATACCCGATGGCGCATCGGACGAGCTACGGAGTATCCGCCGAGCGATCCGCTCTCTCGAGGGTTCGCTTGGGGCTACGATGCAGCGTGTCCTCCGTCATGCCCGGCAGCAGGGCTGGGTCGATGCTGATGCCTCCGCCGTGATGCGCGATGGCCGTCTCCTTCTACCTATCAACCCCGGCAATAAGCGCGACATCCGCGGCATCGTCTACGAGGAGTCGGCGACCGGCAAGACGCTCTTCGTGGAGCCGGAGGAGGTGGTGCTGCTGCACAATGAGATAAGGGAGAAGGAGGGCGAGGAGCGACAGGAGATCCTCCGCCTCCTCCACGCCTTTGCCGACCGACTTCGCCCCTGGCTCGACACGGTGCGCGACGACATCACGATCCTCGGGATCCTCGACTTCGTCCACGCCAAGGTACTCCTCGCCGGGGAAATGGATGCGGTGGTGCCGGTGATCGAGACGGGAGAGCAACGTATGGAGTGGTGGAAGGCGCGTCACCCTCTCCTCGAGAAACACCTGCGTGAGGAGGGGAGATCTCTCGTCCCGCTCGACATCAAGCTCTCTCCGGAGGATCGGATCCTCATCGTCTCGGGACCAAATGCGGGAGGTAAGTCGATCACCCTTAAGACCGTAGGACTGCTTCAGTATATGCTACAGTGTGGCCTCGCCGTGCCGATGCAGGACCACAGCGTGATGATGCTCTTTGACAAGATCTTCATCGACATCGGTGACCAGCAGTCGCTTGAGGACGACCTATCCACCTACTCGAGCCACCTGACGAATATCAAGTTCTTCACCCGAAACGCCACGGACAAGACACTGCTGCTGATCGACGAGTTTGGTAGCGGGACTGAGCCGACTATCGGTGGGGCAATTGCTGAGGGTGCACTGGAGCAATTCAGACTCATGGGCGCCTATGGCGTGGTGACGACCCACTACGGCAACCTGAAGGACTACGCCTCGACGCACGACGGACTGATCAATGGGGCGATGCTCTTCGACCGGCAGCGGATCCAGCCGCTGTACCAGCTGGTGATCGGCCAGCCGGGGAGCTCCTTTGCCATAGAGATCGCACGGAGCATTGGTCTCCCGGAGGTGATCCTCGACTACGCCTCAGAGCAGGTGGGAGAGGACTTCATGCTGCAGGACAAGTACCTCCAAGACATCATGCGCGACAAGGCCTACTGGGGTCGTAAGCGGTCGGAGGTACACAAGCGGGAGAAGGAGCTCGAGGAGGAGCGCATCCGACTCCAGCAGAAGCTCGACGCCCTCCAGTCCAAGCGTGAGAGCGTCCTCTCAAAGGCGCATCAGGAAGCTCTGGACATCGTCTCGTCAGCCAACGCAGCGGTGGAGAAGACGATCCGCGACATCAAGACCTCGAAGGCGGATAAGGAGCGGACAAAGAAGGCTCGGCAAAAGCTGGACAATAAGCGCACCTCACTTGAGCAGAGGGTGCAACCAAAGGAGAAGCGGGAGCAGAAAAAGAGCAACGTATCAAGAGAGGCGATCACCGTCGGCACCGGGGTGACACTCGAGGGGGGAAATACGGTGGGCGAAGTGACCGAGATCAAGGGGAAGGAGGCACGCGTCTCCCTCGGAAGCATCACCGTCACCGTGCCACTCTCTAAGCTCACCCCCACGATCCGCAAGCAGACAATCATCCACAAGGAGCCGCCCAAGGTGGTGGAGATGCAGTCGGATGAGCGCAGGTTAGCCTTCAAGCCCCTCCTCGACTGTCGTGGCCAGCGCGTCGACGAAGCCCTCCGGGCAGTGACCGGATTTCTTGACGAAGCAGTGAGCTACGGCATGAGTACCGTCAGGATCCTCCACGGCACCGGCACGGGAGCGCTCCGTCAGTCGATCCGCGAGCTGCTGTCGGATCACCCGCACGTCGCCTCCTACGAGGACGAGCGTGCTGATCTCGGAGGGGCAGGCATCACGGTCGTACACATCGGCTGACGCTTCCTTTGTAGAAAGGAAAAGAGTCAGAAGTCAGACGTGGAGCCACCTCCACCTGAGGCTCCTCCACCGAAACCACCGCCGAAGTCCCCGCCGCCAAAGCCTCCGCCTCCAAAGTCTCCACCCCAGATCACCGGACCGAAGCCGCTGCCCCGACGGCGGATACGCTCTGCCCGATCGGTATGACCGCAGTGCTCACACTTGCCGACCGTCACCTGTCTGCCATAAGCATTGACGGAGACGGCGGCGTGGTAAGCCTTCACCCCGCAGGAGGGACAGCGATAGTACTCCCGGGAGTCTCTATCGAGGCTCATCACCTGCGACCGGTGGCACTGATCACAGACCAGCACCGGATGGGCGACACTCCGAAGCTTCTCCTCAAGAGCCTCTCCGGCATTGAGATATGATAAGTTATTAGGATACCTCAGTCGGGTGATGGTACCGTGAGAGCCGCAGTAGGGGCAGTCCTTGAGGCGACGCTGCCACTTCGACTTCAGCCATAGATATACGGGCAGGAAGATCAGGAGAAATCCCGGCAGGAAACCTATCGCCATCGGGAGTACCTCCGACCCTCTTCGCCTGAGGATGGAGTACTTCTCCGCCGGCGTTCCTCCCAGACGGACCCGCCCGAAGAGTCCCAGCAGAGCCAGAACCGCCACCAAGACAGAGAGGATCCCGTAGCCGGCAAAGATCGTCAGCAGATCCTCGTCGCTCATCTCATCATCGGTGTAGTCGACGTTCCCGTCATTTGAGGGATCGTACCCCTCGCTGAGATAGGTGTCTATCTGACTGATCCCGGCGAGGAAAGCCTCCTTGGACCTTCCCTCCTTGATCCCCGGGATGAGAATCCGCTGAGAGATACCGTAGGTAGCGGCATCTGGCAGAGCTCCCTCCAGGCCATACCCGGTCTCGAAGCGGATCAGTCGACGTCTCTGGGTCACATAGAGGATCAGCAGACCATTATCATCCTCGGCCTTACCGAGTCCCCAGAGGCGGAAGAGCTCCTCCGTAAAGGTCTCCGGGTCATCATTCTCAATCGCCGGCAGCACCACCAGCACCGCCTCCACGGTGTGCCGCTCTCTCAGATCGTAGAGAGCTCGGTCTATCTCCGACCGCTCCTCCGGCGTGAAGTACCCCTCCGGGTCGCTTACGAAGCGTCGGTAGTCTTGCTTCTGGACATTAGGCACATCCTCCGGTCTGTAGTCCCGCACCTCAGCCCTTGCCACCCCGGAGAGGAGCAGCAGGAGCAGGGTAAGGGGAAGGAGAAAGAACCGCTTCACGGTCAGAACTTCACCTCAGGGGCACGATCCGCGCCGGCGACAGACTCAAAGTAAGGCTTAGCCTTGAAGCCCAGGATAGAGCCAAAGATGTTATTGGGGAACTTGCGGACAAAGGTATTGTACTCCTGCGTCACCTCATTGAAGCGCTTCCGCTCCGTAGAGATGCGGTTCTCCGTTCCCTCAAGCTGTACCTGGAGAGCCTTGAAGTTCTCATTCGCCTTCAGATCCGGGTAGCGCTCCGAGACGGCAAGCAGTCGGCCGAGAGCCTGGGAGAGCTCACCCTGAGCCTGCTGATAGGCAGCAAGATCCTCGGGGGTCATCTTCGTCGGGTCAACAGTCATCTGGGTCGCCTTGGCACGTGCCTCCACGACGCCCTCCAGCGTCTCACGCTCATGGGTGGCATAGCCCTTTACCGTATTGACGAGATTGGGGATCAGGTCAGCGCGACGCTGGTACTGATTCTCCACCTGGCTCCACGCCTGGCGCACGCCCTCCTCTTGCTGCACCGCCTTATTATTGAAGCTGATGCCGGCGACGACCGCCCAGAGGACAAGCAGGATGACGACAACAATGGCTATCAGGCTACCTTTATTACTCTTACTCATGATTACTCTATTGTTAGGGGTTTATACTCTTATTTACTCATCGCAAAGGACGATCTCGCCGCGGTGCACCTTGCGGGTGCAGTACTCGCACTGCATGATCTCCTGCTCCCGATCGAGGAGGCGGAAGGCGCTCTTCATCGGTTCGTTATTGGTGATACACTTAGGATTGGGGCACCGGACGAGACCGCAAATGTCGTCCGGCAGGGTGACGTGCTTCTTCTCCACCACCTCGTACTCACGGATCACATTGATCACGATCTCTGACGAGACGAGGGCGAGGCGATTGAGCTCCTCCTCGGTGAAGAACTTATCCTCCACCTTGATGATCCCCTTCTGTCCGATCCGCTTGCTGCGGAGGTTCTGCCCGATGGTGATAGGTACGTCGAGGCTGTCGAGGTGGAGGAGGCGGACCACCTTGAAGAGGTGCTCCACAGGGATATGGTCGATGACCGACCCATTCTTGATCGCATTGACCCGCAGCTGACCTTTCTCTACTTTAGTCATAATACTCGTGCATTGGTTACTCGGTGACAGGGATATCAAGGGCTCGGCAGATAAGAGCCTCACGGACATAGAGACCATTCTGTGCCTGTGTGAAGTAGTAGGCATACTTTGTCTTATCCACATCCATGGCGATCTCATTGACCCTCGGTAGGGGGTGAAGGACGCGCATCGTCTCCTTGGCGGGACGGAGCATATCGGCTCGGAGGATGAAGGAGTCCTTCACCGCCTCGTAATCCTCATCGTCCGTAAAGCGCTCCCGCTGGATCCGCGTCATATAGAGGATGTCAGTCTGGGCGATGATCTCAGGTGTCAGCTCGTGAGAGTACTCCGTCGGGATATGGTGCTCATCGCAGTAGTCCCTGTACTCCGCCGGCAGGGCCAGCATATCGGGGGAGACGAAGATGAAGTGGGGGCGGAAGTAATTCATCCCCTCGATCAGCGAGTGGACCGTGCGCCCAAATCGCAGATCCCCCACCATCGTGATCGTGAGATCCTCCAGCCCGCCCTGTGTCCTGCGGATCGAGTAGAGGTCGAGCATCGTCTGCGAGGGGTGCTGATTGGCGCCATCACCGGCATTGATGATCGGGATCTCAGTCACCTCGCTGGCATACTTCGCTGCCCCCTCGAGGAAGTGGCGCATGATGATCAGGTCGGCGTAGTTGGAGACCATCTTGATCGTATCGTGCAGGCTCTCGCCCTTAGACGTGCTGCTGGCACGGGCATCGGAGAAGCCGATCACCCGGCCGCGTAGGCGATTGACAGCGGTCTCGAAGCTGAGGCGCGTCCTCGTGGAGGGCTCAAAAAAAAGCGTCGCCGCCACGCGACCCTGTAGGAAGTCACGATTGGGCTGACGCTCGAAGCACTCTGCCATGTCCAGGATCCGAAGAATCTCCTCCTCAGAGAGTTGATTGATCGAATAGAGACTGTTTTGATTCATAGTCGCATACTCTATATGATTCTTTTCTCTTACAAATGTAGCATTATTCGCCAAATCCACGAGCCTCTATTCCTTCCCGCATGAGGTACCGGTAAAAGAAAATGGTCTGAAGGGGGATCCTTTCCTATGGTCTTATTTTGTACTTTTGTGGTAATGATAGACGAAAAGAACCTTACTCCTAAGGATAATAAGGAGGAGATACGCGCCCTGCTCATCGGGGTCTCCACTCCTGAGCAGACAGAGCGCCAGACGCGAGACTACTTAGACGAGCTCGCTTTCCTCGCCATGACTGATGGCATCACCGCTGCTGCGACGATGACGCAGAACCTCGACGCACCCAAGTCCGGCTCCTACCTCGGGAGCGGTAAGCTTGAGGAGTGCGCTGAGCTGATCGAGCGGGAGAAGCTTGATCTCGTCATCGTGGACGATGAGCTGACCGCCGTGCAGATTAATACGATCGAGAAGGCGTGCAAGGTGCCGGTTCGTGACCGTACCAGCCTGATCCTCGACATCTTTGCCGACCATGCCCGCACCGCCTACGCCAAGACGCAGGTGGAGCTAGCGCAGTACAATTATATGCTGCCTCGCCTGACCCGTATGTGGACCCACCTCGACCGCCAGCGCGGTGGTGGAACCAATATGCGCGGACCGGGTGAGACGCAGCTGGAGACCGACCGCCAGCTGATCAAGCGGCGCATCTCCAAGCTGCGGGACGACCTTACGAAGATCGACAAGCAGAAGCAGACGCAGCGGAAAAACCGCGGTGCCCTCGTGCGTGTGGCACTCGTCGGCTACACCAACGTCGGCAAGTCGACGATCATGAATTCGCTCTCCAATAGCGAGGTCTTTGCCGACAACCGCCTCTTTGCCACCCTTGACACGACGGTGCGCAAGGTGGTGATCAAGAATCTTCCTTTCCTCCTCTCCGATACCGTCGGCTTCATCCGCAAGCTCCCGACAGAGCTGATCGAGTCCTTCAAGTCCACCCTCGATGAGGTGCGCGAGGCGGACCTTCTGCTCCATGTGGTGGACATCTCGCACCCCGCCTTTGAGGATCAGATCGCTGTGGTCTCTAAGACGCTCGAGGAGCTGCTGGAGGGGGAGAAGAAGCCGGTCATCCTGGTCTTCAACAAGATCGATGACTACTCCTACGTGGAGAAGGATCCGGACGACCTCACCCCGGCGACGAAGGAAAACCTCTCCCTCGAGGATCTGGAAAAGACCTGGATGGCGCATATGGGCGAGAGCGACGTCGCCTTCGTCTCTGCCAAGACCGGTCAGGGTATGAGTGAGCTGAAGGAGCTGCTCTATGACCGAGCTAAGGAGATCCACGTCACCCGCTATCCCTACAACGACTTCCTCTACTGACTCCCGGGATGAACCACCTCCTCCCTGTCGTCATCGGATTTCTCCTCGACCTCTGCCTCGGTGACCCACGATGGATGCCCCATCCGGTCATCGCCATAGGGCGGCTGATCAGTCGGCTGGAGCGGTGGCTGAGACGGGACGGGCAGACGCCGGGGGAGGCTTATCGAGCCGGGCTCCTGCTCTGGCTCATCGTCGTGTCGGTGAGCGGTGGGCTCTGCGCCCTCGTGATTTTCCTCGCTACAGCCATACACCCTATCCTGGGGATGGCAGTGGAGAGCATCCTGTGCTGGCAGGTGCTGGCGACCCGCTCTCTCGTCACGGAGGCTCGCAAGGTGGAACAACCTCTCCTCCACGGGAATCTCCCTGAGGCGCGCCGTGCGGTCTCGATGATCGTCGGGCGGGACACGGAGAGTCTCTCCGCCGAGGGGGTCACCAAGGCTGCTGTGGAGACGGTGGCGGAGAATACCTCCGACGGCATCGTGGCACCACTCCTCTTCCTCTTTCTCGGTGGGGCGCCTCTCGGTATCGCCTACAAGGCGGTGAATACGATGGACTCCATGATCGGCTACATTGATGAGCCGTACACCCACTTCGGACGCTTTGCCGCGCGTGCCGATGACTTTTTCAATTACCTCCCCGCACGGCTCAGTGCGCTCATGATGCTGCTTGCCGGTTTGCTCCTCGGGCTGGACGGTCGTCAGGGGTGGCGAGTGTTCCGTCGAGACAGATACAAGCACGCCAGCCCCAATTCCGCCCACACCGAGTCGGTCATGGCGGGACTGCTGAGGGTGCAGCTGGCAGGCGATGCCAGCTATGGCGGACATATTCACCACAAGCCCTTCATCGGCGATCCACTTCGCCCCATCGAGCCGCAGGACATCAGCCGCAGCTGTCGCGTGGCGACGGCGACGGCGATCCTCTCGCTGCTGATCTTTGGCTCCATAACCTATCTGATCATCCACTGACCCATGCTCTACGAGGAGGACTATCCCCACGGCGGGGATCGCTACAGCCGATCGATCCGGCTGGACTTTTCGGTCAATACCAATCCCTTTGGCCCTCTCCCCGAGGTGGTCGAGGCGGCACTCGGCAGCCGAGGTGAGCTGGACCACTATCCGGATCCCTACTGCCGTGAGCTGGTGCGGGCGATTGCTCGTAAGGAGCAGCTGCCGACGGAGTACATCCTCTGTGGCAATGGAGCGGCAGAGCTGATCGACCTCTACGTCCGCGCCCTGCGACCGAAGACGGCACTGGAGGCGGCGCCCACCTTCTCCGAGTACCGTCGCAGTCTCACCGCTGCAGGGTGTGAGGTGAGAGATGTGGTGCTGACGCGTGAGAGCGGTTTCGTCTGGCAGGAGTCGGTTCTCGACCGACTAGATGAGGAGCAGCCGGATCTGCTGGTTCTCTGCAACCCCAATAACCCTACCGGACGGCTCATCAGCCCCTCGCTGCTTGACCGGATCCTGGCACGCTGTGATGAAAGAGGGATAGCGGTGCTGATCGACGAGTGCTTCATTGACCTCGCTGACCGGCGGGAGAGCCGCACTTCAGACTTACCGCGCTACTCGGGACTAATGATTCTCAACGCCTTTACCAAGAGTCACAGTCTCGCCGGACTTCGCCTCGGCTACTGCATGACCGCTAACAGCCGCCTGCTCGCGCGGATGAGCCGTCTCTCGCAGCCGTGGAATGTCTCCGTTCCGGCTCAGCGGGCCGGGACTGTGGCTGCGGGGCGGAGCGACTTCCTCATCGAGTCCCGAGCGAAGATCTACGAGCAAAGGGCGGCACTCAGTGCGGGTCTTAAGGATCTGGGGCTGGAGGTGCTCCCATCGGAGGCCAATTTTCTCCTCTTTCGGGGACCGATGGGGCTGGATGCAGAGCTGGAGCAAAGGGGGATACTGATCCGCAACTGCGCCAATTACCACGGGCTCTCCGACGGTTGGTACCGCATCGCCGTCCGTCCGGAGGAGGAGAATAAAGTTTTACTCAACACCTTATCTACTATACTGAAGTGCCATGGCTAAGAACCTTATGATCCAGGGGACCATGTCCAATGCCGGGAAGAGCCTTGTGGCTGCCGGTATCTGTCGTATCCTCCACCAGGACGGCTACAGGGTCGCCCCCTTCAAAAGCCAAAATATGGCGCTCAACTCCTGCATCACCGGTGACGGCGGGGAGATGAGTCGTGCGCAAGTGGTTCAGGCGGAGGCGTGCGGTATTCGACCCGATACGCGGATGAATCCGATCCTGCTGAAGCCCAACTCCGACCACAGCAGTAAGGTGGTCGTCAATGGCCGTCAGGTCGCAGTGCTACCCGCCGGTGAGTATATGCGAGAGCGCTCTCGGCTCATCCCCGAGGTGCTCCGGGCGTACAACAGCCTTGCCGCAGAGGCGGACATTATGGTGATCGAGGGTGCCGGCAGCCCGGTGGAGCTCAATCTAAATAGGCAGGACATCGTCAATATGGGGCTTGCCGAACTAGTGGACGCACCGGTGCTAATCGTTGGCGACATAGACCGGGGCGGGATCTTTGCCCAGCTCTACGGCACCGCTGTTCTCTTTCGCCCCGAGGAGAAGAAGCGGCTGAAGGGGCTCCTGATCAATAAGTTTAGGGGAGATCTCGACCTCCTCCGTCCGGGGCTCGCAACCCTCGAGGAGCTCTGCGGCGTGCCGGTGGTGGGCGTGATCCCTCACATCGACGTGGACGTGGAGGACGAGGACAGTCTCTCCGACAATCTCACCGCCCACAAGCCCCGAAAGCCGATCGACATCGTCGTGATGCACCTGCCGCATATCGCCTGCTTCTCCGACTACTCTCCGCTGGAGCTCTACGACGGTGTCTCCGTGCGGTACATCAAGGATCCGGAGGACTTCGGCGAACCGGCACTGGCGATCATACCGGGCAGCACCTGCACGACGAAGGACCTCGAGTGGCTCCGCACCTCCGGTCTCGCAGACCGACTGCAGCAGTACATCGCCGACGGAGGGCTGACGATCGGGATCTGCGCCGGCTACCAGATGCTCGGGGAGGAGATCCTCGACCCGGACCACTTGGAGACAGAGGCGATCGAGCGAATTAAGGGGCTGGGACAGCTGCCCATCAGGACGCTCTTTAGTGGGGAGAAGGAGCAACATCGCTCCACCGGTCGGCTCGGCGAGATTGCAGGCGAACTCTTCTGCCTTAGCGGTAAAGCCTACGACGGATACGAGATCCACACCGGTCGCTGCACCGATCAAGAGACGGCGCCGGTGCTTAGGGGCGAAGGAAATGTCTACGGGACCTATATCCACAGCTTCTTCGACCATCCCGAGATCTCGCAGGCGCTGATCGCCCGGCTCTCTGAGCGGCTCGGCATACCGACTGACCTGCGTCGCTTTGACCTCAAGGCGTACAAGGAGCAGCAGTACGATCTCCTCGCTGACGGTGTCCGTCAGGCCCTCGACATGGACCTCCTCTACCGGATCATCGATCGGAAGGTATGAGCCACATCCTGCTGATCATCGACGGGATGACTGACCCGCGCTTCCGGATCGCCGACTATCCCTCCATGGACTCGATGCAGCGGCTCGCTCCTGTCGACTACTCCCGGGGCGGACATCCCGAGACGCTAGCCTGCACCCTGCGTATCCTCGGTCTCCGAGAGATCCCACCCCACATTCGCCCCGTTGTAGAGGCATATGGTGCCGGGCTTGAGGTGGCTCCGGACGACCTCTGGTTCCGAGCCAGCTGGTACCACATCGATGAGCAGGGACAGCCCGATCGACAGGAGAGGCCAGAAACCTTTACTCTCCCCACGGACACCACGGTAGACATTGAGCCACACGACCTCGGTCAGGGGCACTGGCTCTTTCGCCTATGGGAGGGTCGCTCCCTCTGTGAGAGGCTCACGCTGCCCACCCCTTTCGTCACCGGTGGGATGGGCGAACTGCTTCCCGAGGGTGATGAAGCCATCCGGGATTACTTCAGCCACCTGGCGACACCCCGACACCAGCTCATCGTCTGGGACAAAGGCGTATGCTGCCCCCTCCCACAGCTCCAGGAACCTTCAGTCATCATAGCGGCAGAGAAAGTGCTACTCGGACTGGGAAAAATGCTCGACTGGGATACGGTGACCCACCCCTCGCTCACGGGAGATACAGACACCGACCTCGGTCTCCTTGCGCAACTCACTCTGGAGGCTGCCGAACGAACCGACCGGGTGATCGTGCATGTCAATGGTGCAGACCAGGCGGGACACCGGCGAGCCGAAGCCGGGAAGAGGACTTTTCTCCGTCGCATAGACAGCGAGCTCCTTCCCCTGCTCCTCCACTCGCCCCACCGCCTCACCATCACCTCCGACCACGGCTGCGACCCCGCCACCGGCTGCCACCTCGCTGGCCCCCAGCCCATACTCTGCTCAGGGATGACGCATTTGAGGGGTAATGAGGGATACAGAAAACAATTCAACTCATTGTGAAGATACGGAAACGAAGCGCGCCTTGCGGTTCGCACCATCTGCCTATCGAAGTGCGCCCCTAAGAGTCTCCTCCTACAGCTCGAAACGCCCGACAGAGGATGTAGAATGCACGTAGCAGGAGAAGCAGTGGCTCCCCCCATCACCTCGGCTGAGCGACGATCACCTCGCTTATGCAGAAGCTTCAGTGGTGCAAATATAGCACCACCCCCATGAGGAGTTGTCTCACAGAGTCTCTCCATGTCTCTTCCTGTCTCTTTCTGACCAAAATTGCGTCTTCTGCGGTCTTCTCCACATAGTAAACCTGACCTGTCGGTGAGATCGAACCTGGCATTGGTGACCACTTCTTAACTGTAACACTCAAGTGCGTCACCCCTGTTGAAGTATACAGTATTATTTGGCTATTCAAATATTGTTCGTAACTTTGCGAACAAGAAAGGGGAATTGAAGTGAAGAAGAAACAGTATACAGCAGAGCAGGAACAGATTGCTCGGTTTGCCAAAGCAATGGGACATCCGGCACGGATGGCTATTCTTGATTTTCTGGCAAAACAAGATAGTTGCTTCTTCGGTGATATTCACGATGAATTACCTATTGCTAAAGCAACCGTGTCGCAGCATTTGAAAGAGCTGAAAGAAGCTGGCTTGATTCAGGGGGAAATAGAAACGCCCAAAGTCCGGTATTGTATAAACTTGGAGAATTGGGAACTTGCCCGAAAATTGTTTGCCGCTTTTTTAGGGGACTGTAAATCTAAAGGCACATCGTGCTGTGACTAACAGTACCAAAATGAATTGGTTTGGATCAAGAAAGTAGAAGAATTGTCCAAGGGAAATGCAGCCCTGATAGCTTGGAAAGATAACTAATAACATGAAGGTTTTAATTCTTTGTACAGGGAATAGCTGCCGCAGTCAAATGGCACATGGCTTTCTACAATCATTTGACAATAAGCTGGATGTCTTTTCGGCAGGAACAAAACCTGCTGAAAAGGTTAATCCGATGGCGGTAAAGGTTATGGATGAAATGGGTATAGACATAGCTCACCATATCCCTAAAAGTGTAGACCTGTATATAGGGCAGGAGTGGGACTATGTTATTACGGTCTGCGGTGGGACAAAAGAAAGCTGCCCAGTGTTTTCTGGTAAAGTCGGAAAGAGACTGCACATAGGATTTGACGATCCCTCGGAAGCAACAGGCACGCCGGAGTATATAAGCAGTGAGTTTCATCGGGTACGGGATGAAATAAAAGCCCGTTTCTATGACTTCTACCTGAACGAATTAAAGCCACAAATAAGCTAAATAGTTGTTGTTATGGAAAAGAAACAAGGAATTGGGTTTTTCGAAAAATACCTGTCCCTCTGGGTTGCCTTGTGCATCATTATAGGAATTGCCGTGGGACAATGGCTTCCGGCAATTCCACAAACATTGAGCAAATTTGAATATGCCAACGTCTCTATACCCGTGGCAGTCCTGATTTGGTTAATGATTTATCCAATGATGCTCAAGGTTGATTTCCAAAGTGTTAAGAATGTCGGCAAGCGTCCGAAAGGAATAATCGTCACTTGCGTTACAAATTGGCTGATAAAGCCATTTACCATGTTCGGAATAGCTTATTTATTCTTCTATGTGGTTTTCAAAGCCTTTATACCTGCCGGATTAGCCGAAGAATATTTAGCCGGGGCGGTATTATTGGGGGCTGCACCTTGTACAGCTATGGTGTTCGTGTGGAGTTACCTTACTAAGGGCGATGCCGCTTATACACTGGTGCAAGTGGCAGTGAACGATTTGATCATATTGGTAGCGTATGCCCCTATCGTAGCCTTCTTGCTGGGAGTTGGCGGTGTATCTATCCCGTGGGACACTCTGTTGCTATCAGTAGGACTGTTTGTTGTGATACCACTTACAGCGGGGGTCATTACCCGAATAACGGTTATCCGCCGCAAAGGTGTAGAATATTTCAACAACGTATTCGTAAGGAAGTTTGATAACTACACAGTAGCCGGATTGCTACTAACGCTTATTATCCTCTTTTCATTCCAAGGAGAAACGATACTGAACAATCCCCTGCATATCTTATTGATTGCAGTTCCTCTTGTGTTGCAAACGTTTCTGATTTTCTTCGTTGCTTACGGTTGGGCGAAATGGTGGAAACTACCCCATGAAGTTGCCGCACCTGCCGGAATGATTGGAGCAAGTAATTTCTTTGAATTATCGGTTGCTGTGGCTATTTCTCTTTTTGGTTTACAATCCGGGGCAGCATTGGCTACTGTGGTGGGCGTGCTGGTCGAGGTTCCGGTAATGCTGATGTTAGTAAGGATTGCCAATAATACACGAAGTTGGTTTCCGGCTACAGAATAACAATAAGGCAAAAGTCCTGATCTAACTTTATCGCAGATAGTCTTGGACCACTTTCATATACCTAGATTCCGCATGATAGTCAATTTGACTATCATGCGGAATCTAGGTCGGAGCCAGGGGTGGCGCATTTGAGCCTTAAAGTAAAGAAGTGATAATCCCTGTCGCTGTGCAATCCTGTCGACTGATCCCAGCCCTACTGCACCCGCCTGCCGATCCCGCAGGGGCGAAGCCCCGGAGGGATCATCGCTGTTTAGCCCGCGTGTCGAGGCACGAAGTGCCGAAGACCGCGGGAAAGAGGACCC
>NZ_AQWR01000017.1 GCF_000375645.1 Porphyromonas bennonis DSM 23058 = JCM 16335
TCATGGGGATCGTGAAGGCGCTTATCTCCACCTTAAATCCCAGTAGCGAGATGATCCAGGCCGTCGCCGTGGTACCGATATTGGCACCCATGATGACGCCTATCGCCTGCGTGAGATTGAGGAGCCCGGCATTCACGAAGCTCACCACCATCACCGTCGTAGCCGACGAGGACTGGATCATCGCGGTGATGAAGAGGCCGGTCAGCGCACCGAGGAAGCGGTTGGAGGTAATGGCCGAGAGCAGCGAGCGAAGGCGATCTCCGGCAGCTTTCTGCAGACCCTCGCTCATGATCTTCATCCCGTAGAGGAAGAGACCGAGCGAACCAAGCAGGCTGAGGAAGTCAAGTAGACTGTAATTCATGACTTAAGAGACTTACAGCGGAGAGAGGTATGCGGGAAAAACTTAAGGAGTACCCCCCTCTCCTATTAAATACCTTGACAAAGGTACCCACAAAATGGCAATAGCCGTAAGGAGGAAGCCCCACAATCACCATCGATGAGGCATCGGTCTTACAGCTCCAGCGACTCAGGATTGAGCAAAAAGTCATAGATGCTTATGGTCGTGATGCCGCTCTCACTCCTAAGCACCGGTGTCTCCTCCTCAGAGCGTGTGACACTTTTTTCGAGTAGAAATACACGCTTTTGGCTTAAATCCATT
Source organism: Porphyromonas bennonis DSM 23058 = JCM 16335 (assembly GCF_000375645.1). Lineage (GTDB taxonomy): Bacteria > Bacteroidota > Bacteroidia > Bacteroidales > Porphyromonadaceae > Porphyromonas_A > Porphyromonas_A bennonis. The sequence continues at coordinate 659 of NZ_AQWR01000017.1, forward strand.
AATCCTACTCGAAAAAGTTGTCACATGTGACACTTTTTTCGAGTAGCGTGTCGTGGGGACGCCCTTGAGATTTAGAGTAATCGTATAATACCACGTGAGGCCCATCCGTGAGGCATCCGTAGGGTGCTCGCTCCATAGGCATCGGTCATCCGCAAAGCGGTGACCGATGTACCCCCCTCCCCTACCACCTCGACCCCTTGTGGGTCGCCGAGCAGCCCCCCGCCTTCCCGGCGACCCGTAAAGGGTCGAGACATAATATGTACGCTTATACATCGGTCGTCGGCACTTCGTGCCTCGACCGATGCCTATGGAACGGGCATCCTTGCGGATGCCGATATTACCGTCAGAGCTTCGTGTCTTTGGGCAAAACGTCCAACTTGTCCGACTCGTGGGCGGCACCCCGTGAATTAGCGCTCTCGGCTGGGTGGCGCCCTTACGAGTGTCGACATACTGTGTAAGCCGGCTACTTTGTGCAGAATGTCCGACCCGTCCGACTCGTCCGACAGAGCCCCTCTCTAAGGCTGGAGATCATCGATGCCCCTTGACGAGTGGGGCAATGAGAGAAAAAGCGGTACATTTGGGTTGCTATATGCCGACTAATATTTAGCACAATACACGGATATGAAAGACAAGCAACTATCATTTACTGAAGCAGTGGTGGCAATGATCACCATCCCCCTCGCACTGGTCATCGGGTCGATCTTGATCAGCAAGAAAAAGAGGTAGTCTGACGACGCAAATCTATTACCGGTAATAGGCGCGACTAATACCGGTAATAGGTTTCACTAATACCGGTATTAGTTTTCACTGAGACCGATATTAGATCGAGCCCCATTTCTGAGCCATTTCTCTCTTATCGGGGTACTGAATTTATTCGGTACCTTTGTATGTTACATACATCAAGCAATTACGAAACAATAGATAGAGTACAGATCCGAGATGTTAACGACTGAATTCCTACTGGAGCATACCGATGAGGCGATCCGGAGACTGAAGATCAAGAATGTCGATCCGGAGCCGATCATCGACAAGGTGCGCGCCCTCGACGAGGAGCGTCGACAGACCCAGAGCGAGCTCGACGAGACCAATGCCGAGATCAATAAGCTCTCCCGAGAGATCGGCGGGCTGATGCGCGATGGCAAGCGCGACGAGGCTGAGACGATCAAGGCGAGGGTGAGCAGCCTCAAGGATCGATCCAAGGAGCTGACCGACCGCAAGCGGGATCTGGAGCAGCAGCAGGTCGACACGATCGTCCTCCTGCCCAATGCTCCCTCGGAGACTGTCCCCGCCGGCAAGTCGGCCGACGACAACGTCATTGAGCGGAAGGGCGGCGAGATCCCTGACCTCCACCCGGACCATAAGAAGCCTCACTGGGAGCTCGCCAAGGAGTACGGCCTGATCGACTTCGAGCTCGGGGTGAAGATCACCGGAGCGGGCTTCCCCGTCTACACCGGCTACGGCACGAGACTCCAGAGGGCGCTGATCTGCTTCTTTATGGACAGCGCGCGCGAGGCGGGTTACCTCGAGATCGAGCCCCCCTTTGTCGTCAATGAGGCATCCGGCTTCGGCACCGGGCAGATCCCCGACAAGGAGGGGCAGATGTACCACTGCGAGGTGGACGACTTCTACCTCATCCCGACGGCTGAGGTGCCGGTAACCAATATCTTCCGCGACGAGATCGTCGATGAGAAGAGCCTGCCGATCCGCATGTGCGCCTACTCCGCCTGCTTCCGTCGAGAGGCGGGGAGCTACGGCAAGGACGTGAGGGGGCTCAACCGCCTACACCAGTTTGACAAGGTGGAGCTGGTTCGCATCGAGCACCCCGACCACTCCTACGAGGCACTGGATCAGATGGTTCGCTACGTGGAGACACTGGTCACCAAGCTGGAGCTACCGTACCGCATCGTCCGGCTCTGTGGTGGTGACATCAGCTTCACATCGGCGCTGACATTCGACTTCGAGGTCTTCTCTGCCGCTCAGGAGCGCTGGCTGGAGGTGAGCTCGGTATCCAATTTCGAGAGCTTCCAGGCCAATCGCCTGAAGTGTCGCTTCAAGGGCGAGGACGGCAAGATGCACCTCGTCCACACGCTCAATGGTAGCGCCCTCGCTCTGCCCCGCATCGTAGCCGCACTGCTGGAGAATAACCAGACGCCTGAGGGCATCGTCATCCCCGAGGCGCTGCGCCCCTACACTGGATTTGACATCATCCCGACACCGGGCAAGTAACGCAAGGATGCGTCCCATTTTATCATACACTCTTACCCTGCTCCTCACGCTCCTCTCGGGGATGGCGGCGGCTCAGGGCCCCACGGCTCGTCTCAAGTCATCGCCCATGCTGGCGGGGAGTGAGACGCTCACCTTTGACCTCTCATACTCCTTTGGCTTCATCAAGGGCAGCGTAGGCACAGCCACCCTTACCACCACGCCAACACGGGGTGGAGGCTGCACCACGCGGCTCCTGCTCCGGACGAAGAACGCCGTCGAGACCTTCTTCCCCATGCGGGACACGATGCAGACCTGGTACGGCGCCGACCGGCTGCCTAAGCGCTTCTACAAGGGGATCGATGAGAATAAGTACCGCATGCGGGACGAGGTAACCTACCGATTTACCCCCAAAACCGTCTTTACCAATGCACGGCAGTACCACGAGGACGGCACCCTGAGGGAGTCTCGCGACAGCCGCATCGATGCGACGAGTGCGGCCGTGCTGGACCTGATCTCCATGGTCGCCTATGTGCGGGCGATACCCGAGGACGAGCTGACAGCCGCCAAGAGCGGGCAGCGCTTCATCATTCCGCTCGGCAAGGAGCTGACGGAGGGGCGCTTCACCTTCATCGGCTACAAGATGCGGAAGTATAAGGGCAAGTCAGTCAGCACGATGGAGGTAAGCTTCGACATTGGCGACCCGGGATTTAAGAAGAATCAGGACACGCTGCGGCTTTACATCACCCGGGATGCCAAGCGACTACCGATCTTTGCCCGCGCAGAACTGGCGATCGGCTCCGTGGACTGTCGTCTCGTATCAGACAAGTAACCCCCTATGAGCAAGTGTGTAGACCCTCTGGAGCTGATCCTCAAGTACTACGACCCCGCGTCGGAGGCGTACCGCATCCTGACGATCCACAGTGAGCGAGTGACGGCGAAGGCGCTGGATATCGTCGATCGCCATCCCGAGTGGCACTTAGACCGAGACTTCGTCGCCGAGGCGGCAATGCTCCACGACATCGGCATCTTCCTCACCGATGCGCCGAGCATAGACTGCCACGGCACCGAGCCCTACCTGATGCACGGCGCCCTCGGTGCCGACCTCCTCCGTAAGGAGGGGCTGCCCCGCCATGCACTCGTCTGTGAGCGGCATACCGGCACCGGCGTGACGCTGGAGGAGATCCTGCGGGAGGGCTACGAGATGCCGCACCGCGATATGGTGCCGATTACCCTCGAGGAGCAGATCATCTGCTTTGCCGACTGCTTTTACTCCAAGGGGAATGTGGAGAAGCTGACCGTCGAGAAGAGCGTCGAGAGCCTCCGCGAGAAGCAGCGCGGCTATGGGAAGGACAATCTCGACCGCTTCGATGCCTGGTGTACCCTTTTCCTATAACGTCACATGAATCTACGGACTGAAGACCTCGTCAAGAAATACAAGAGCCGCACGGTAGTCAACCACGTCTCCATCAACGTCTCTCAGGGAGAGATCGTCGGGCTGCTCGGTCCCAATGGTGCCGGCAAGACCACCACCTTCTACATGACGGTGGGGCTGGTGGTGCCCAATAACGGGCGGATCTACCTCGATGATGAGGACATCACGCGGGAGCCGATCTACAAGCGGGCACACCGAGGGATCAGCTACCTGGCGCAGGAGGAGTCCGTCTTCCGCAAGATGAGCGTGGAGGACAATATCCTCTCTGTCCTCGAGATGACCAAGCTCACTAAGGAGCAGCAGCAGGAGAAGCTTGAGTCGCTGATCAGCGAATTTGGACTCGAGAAGGTGCGGACCAACCAGGGCGACCGACTCTCCGGCGGTGAGCGGCGACGGACGGAGATCGCGCGCTGCCTCGCCATCGACCCGAAGTTCATCATGCTTGATGAGCCCTTTGCCGGTGTCGACCCGATCGCCGTGCAGGACATCCAGTCCATCATCGCCCGCCTCAAGCGGCTCAATATCGGTGTGCTGATCACTGACCATAATGTGAATGAGACCCTCTCCATCACCGACAGAGCCTACCTCCTCTTTGAGGGAAAGATCCTCTTCCAGGGGACGGCGGAGGAGCTGGCGGCGAATGAGATCGTCCGGGAGAAATACCTCGGGACCGACTTTGAGCTCCGTCGGCGCACCTTTGCCGAGATCGATGCATGAGACAGGACCTGGGACAATTCTCTCCTCTCCTCGACCGAGCCGTCCGGGCTCTCGGCGGGCTACCCGGTGTCGGCAGCAAGAGCGCCCTACGGCTGGCACTCTTCCTCCTGAGGGAGGACAAGAGCTTCACCCACGGGCTCACCGATGACCTCCGAGACTTCGTCGACGGCATCCACTACTGCAGCGAGTGCCACAATATCTGCGACGAGGAGCTCTGCGCCATCTGCAGCGACCCCCGACGCGACCCGCGGCTCGTCTGCGTCGTCGAGAGCGTGCGTGAGGTGCTGGCGATAGAGCAGACAGGGCGGTACCACGGGCGGTACCACGTCCTCGGCGGACTCATCTCGCCCATCGACGGCATCGGTCCCGATGACCTCTTCCTTGCCGACCTGCCCCAGCGGGTAGAGGACGAGGGGGTGAGGGAGATCCTCCTCGCCCTCAGCACCACCATGGAGGGCGACACGACCAATTTCTACATCTACCGCCTCCTAAAGGATATCCCCGACCTCAGTATCAGCACCCTCTCCCGCGGTGTCTCCGTCGGTGATGACCTCGAGTACGCCGACCAACTCACCCTCGGCCGCTCGATAGAGAACCGTATCCCCTTCTCCTCCACCCTCCGGGAGTAAGCCCACCCCTTTCGATAATCTGCATTTCGGTAAAAATAGGAATGCAGGATCATCGCGGAGGCACCCCGCCAGGGGTGCTCGCTCCATAGGCATCCTTGCGGATGCCGGTATTGCTGTCAGAGCTTAGTGTATTTGGGCAAAACGTCCGACTTGTCCGACTTGTCCGACTTGTCCGACTTGTCCGACCTGTGGGCTGCACCCCGGCAGGGGTGCGTTGTTCATAGCCCGGGTGTCGGAGGGGCGCAGCCCCGACGACCCCGGGTAAGCATAGCCCTCTTTTACCCCCTCGACCCCGATAGGGCGTCGCTCGTCATAGAGAGCTTCTGGAGGGAGCGACACCCTATCGGGGTCGTATATATAAGGCGTACCGCAGGTGACCCGGGGTCATCGGCACTTCGTGCCTCGACCGCGGGCTATGCAGAAAGGACCCCTACCGGGGTCCCCTGTCGGACAGCCTCCCGATAATCTACATTTGGTGTAGATTCACCCCACCCGATAATCTGCATTTGGTGTAGATTCACCCCTTCCGATAATCTGCATTTGGTGTAGATTCACCCCTTCCGATAATCTGCATTTGGGTATATTTGTGCACCATAGCAGATTAGGAGAGAGTAGATATGAGGAGAAAACTATACGACAGACTAAAGGCTTGGAAGGAACAGTCCCGAGGCGAGTCGGCCCTGATGATCGACGGAGCTCGACGGGTCGGCAAGAGCTACTTGGTGGAGGAATTTGCCAAGCGAGAGTACAAGAGCTACATCTTGATTGACTTCAATAGGGTATCGGAGGAGGTCAAGGGACTCTTTGATCAATATCTGGATCATCTGGATATGTTCTTCCTCTACCTAAGCAACTACGCACAGACCCCCCTTTACGAGCGGGAGTCGCTCATCATCTTTGACGAGGTACAGCTCTATCCCCGCGCCAGAGCCGCCATCAAGTACTTGGTAGCGGATCGACGGTACGACTACATCGAGACGGGCTCTCTCGTGTCGATCAAGCGCAACGTTGCTGACATCGTCATCCCATCGGAGGAGGAGCAGGTAAAGCTTTATCCGATAGACTTCGAGGAGTTTCTGTGGGCTATGGGAAATGAGATGCTGATGCCCTTTATCCGCGACTGCTACGAGGCAAAGAGACCTCTCGGTCAGGTAATGCACCGACAGGCGATGGACTACTTCCGGCAATATATGATCGTAGGCGGCATGCCACAGGCAGTCGCTAAGTACGTAGAGACAAAGAGCTTTGCCGATGTCGATCGTGTCAAGCGCCGCATCCTCGACCTTTACCGAGCCGACATCCGCAAGTATGCAGGTCTCCACAGCGCCCGAGTCTCGTCAGTCTTCGATCAAATACCGGCTCAGCTCCAGCGCCACGAGCGCCGATTCACCCTTTCTGACCTGGAGGAGGGGGCGCGACAGAGGGACTACGAGGCAGCTCTCTTCTGGCTCGATGAGGCAATGGTCGTCAATATGTGCTACAACGCCACCGAGCCCTCCGTGGGCCTGATGCTCAATCAAGACCGCACCACCCTCAAGATATATATGGCTGACACCGGACTGCTACTCAGCCAGTCCTTCGGTAGCGAAGAGCTGGTGGACGAGGAGATCTACAAAAAGATCCTTCTCGATAAACTCTCCTTCAATAAAGGGATGGTGGTCGAGAACATCGTCGCACAAATGTTGCGCTCGGCGGGGCACTCCCTCTTCTTCTACTCCAATCCTACCCGAGAGAGTGCAGAGGATCGCATGGAGATCGACTTCCTCATCACCAAGTCCAGGGTCACCTCAAGGCACAATATCTCTCCCATTGAGGTAAAGAGCGGTCAGCGCTACACGCTCACTTCCCTCCGCAAGTGCATCAAGAAATACGACCGCGACTTAGCGACGCCGTACGTCATCCACCCGGCTGACCTGCGGATCAGCGAGGAGGGGATCACCTTCCTGCCACTCTACATGACCCCACTACTCTGATGATGAGGATGACTAAGACACTGATCTACTTCCACGGATTTCAGTCTGGTGCCGGGACCGCTACCGTGGGGCGCTTCCGGAGGTGCCTCCCCGACTGGCGGGTCGAGGCACCCGACATCCCGCAGGACCCCCTCGAGGCGCTCGACTTCCTCCGCACCCTCTGCGCAGAGCTCCGACCGGACGTCATCCTCGGCACCAGCCTCGGCGCCTTCTACGCCCATCAGATGGTCGGCTACCGCCGCATAGCGGTCAATCCTGCCCTCCACCTCTCCGAGATGCCCGAGATCCTCCACGTCGGGCAGTACCACTACCTCCAGCCGCGGCTCAACGGGGAGACCACCTTTGAGATCACCGACGAGATCATCCGTCACTTCCGCGAGACGGAGCAGCGGCAGTGGGACCACCTGCGAGACCGCGACGGTCGAGAGGAGCCGATCCTCGGCTTCTTCGGCACCCGAGACACCACCGTCGATTGCAGGAGCGACTTCGAGCAGCACTACGGCACCGCCTGCACCGCCTCCTTCGATGGCGAGCACCGGATGACCGACCGCGTCGTCAGCGAGGTCCTCGCCCCGGCGGTTCGCTCCCTCGCATGATCAAGCCTATCAGATCGACGGGTCCGGCAGGCTAAAGGTATCGCCTCCCTCCAGCGTCCCCTCGCGGTAGCCCTTATAGAGCCACGCCATGCGCTGCTTCGAGGTGCCGTGATTGAAGGCATCCGGCACCACGTACCCCTGAGCCTCCATCTGCAGCTTGTCATCCCCGATGGCGTGCGCTGCATTGATCCCCTCCTCGATGTCGCCCGGCTCGAGCGAACCGAAGCGCGCATCGTCGTAGTGCGCCCACATGCCGGCGTAGTAGTCCGCCTGCAGCTCCAGCCGCACGCTGATCGCATTCGCCTCCGTCTTGCTCACCTGCGCCATCCGTGTATGCGCCTTATCGAGCGTCCCGAGGAGGTTTTGCACATGGTGCCCCACCTCGTGCGCGATCACATAGGCGTAGGCAAAGTCGCCTCCGGCACCGAGCTGTGTCTTCATTTGGTTAAAGAAGGAGAGGTCTATATACAAGGTCTGGTCCGCCGAGCAGTAGAAGGGACCCACCTGCGACGACGCCCCACCACAGCCACTCTGCACCGCATCGGTATAGAGCACCATCCGCGGCGGCGTGTAGGTCTTGCCATACTTCGCAAAGATCTCTGTCCAGGCATCCTCGGTCCCCTTGAGGATCACCTTGGTAAAGGTGGCCATCTCCTCCTCCTCGGCCGTCGGGGTATACGGTTCCTCCTGAGCCGTCTGCTGCGTGACGATCGCGCCACCGCCCTGCCGAAGCACGTCGAGGGGATTACCCCCCATCAGCCAGGTGATCAGCCCGACGACGATCAGCCCCCCGATGCCCATGCTGGCACCCCTGACCCGCCTACCACGCCGATCCTCTACGTTGCCACTCTCTTGTCTTCCGTCCAGTCTCATATCTTTTTTTCGTAAAAGAATTAATAACTCTCGCTCTCATCGGGAAACGAACCCTCCGCCACGGCAGCGGCGTAGTCGTCGAAGGCGCGAACCATCGCCTCCCCCACCTCGCCGAAGCGACGGAGGAACTTCGGCCTGAAGCCCTCATTCATCCCCAGCATATCCTGCATCACAAGGATCTGCGCATCGGTATCCGGGCCGGCACCTATGCCGATCGTCGGCACCGAGACCGCCTCCGTCACCCGCTTGGCGAGGGTGGCGGGGATCTTCTCCAGCGTGATCGCCGAGACGCCGATCTCATCCAGCATCCGCGCATCCTCCAGCAGTCGCTCGGCGGCCGCCTCCTCCCTCGCCTGCAAGCCGTAGCCCCCGAGGCGGTGGATCGACTGCGGCGTCAGCCCCAGGTGCCCCACCACAGGGATATTTGCCCCGAGGATCATCTCCAGCGAGGCGCGGACCTCGCGACCGCCCTCCACCTTCACCGCATCACAGCCGCCCTCCTTCATCATCCGGATGGCGTTCTGCAGCGCCGCATAGGGGTCCCCATGCACAGTGCCGAAGGGCATATCCCCCATTACGAAGCAGTGGCGCACCGCACGCGTCACGCACTGCACGTGGTAGATCATCTGATCCAGCGTGATCGGCAGCGTCGTCGGGTGGCCCGCCATCGTATTGGACGCCGAGTCGCCCACCAGTATCGCATCGATGTGGCTCCTGTCCACGAGGAGGGCAGAGGTATAGTCGTAGCAGGTGACACAGGCAAGCTTCCGCTGCCCCTTCAGCTCCGCAAAGTCTCTTGCGGTAATCTTCTTACGCTCGGTTTTCTCAGTCATATCTTGATTGTCGATTGATTTCTCTCTCACAAAGGTACCCCATTCTCCCGATACAGATTCTCGCCCTGATCTAATATCGGTATTAGAGAAAACTATTACCGGTAAAAGAAAAGACTAATACCGATATTAGAGATCACTAATACCGGTAAAAGAATTGCGCACATCCTACAGCAGGCAAAGTCGGTGTCGGAGAGACGTCGGTGTGGCACCCCTGCAGGGGTGCTCGCTCCATAGGCATCGGTCATCCGCGAAGCGGTGACCGATGTGTAGCAACCCACCCCTACCCCCTCGACCCCTTGTGGGTCGCCGAGCAGCCACCCCCATACCCGGCGACCCACAAGGGGTCGAGGCATAATGCGTGCGCTCTAAGCCGGTACGTTTGTGCAGACCGTCCGACCCGTCCGACTTGTCCGACTCGTCTGATAGGGGATAGCGCACTCGGCGGGGGGGGCACCCCTTGCGGGTGCATTCCCTTCACTAGGTGAGGGTTCTCGATGGCGAGACACCGGAGCCTGTAAATCATTGGCCTCTTTTTTCCCTACCTTTGTCGTAACCAAAGAATAGATAGAGTATGACAGCAGGGGATAAGCAGCAGCCCCGCGTGGTGATCATCGGCGGGGGACTTACAGGTATGTCGGTGGCGGCAGGGTGCGACAGGCACGAGATCCCCTTCCTCCTCCTCGAGCGGGAGGAGCGACTGGGGGGACAGATCCAGACGCATCAGCAGGGGGGGTACACCTTTGAGACCGGGCCCAATACCGGGTCGGTCTCCACGCCCGAGGTGGCGGAGCTCTTTGAGTACGTCGCCCCGGAGGCGGAGATGGAGGTGGCGAAGTCGGCCTCGGAGGCGCGCTGGATCTGGAAGGGAGACCGCTTCCACCCGCTGCCGTCTGGCCCGATCAGCGGTCTCACGACCCCGCTCTTCTCGTGGCGGGACAAGCTGCACATCCCCTTTGAGCCCCTCGTGAAGCGGGGCACCGACCCCAATGAGAGCGTCGGGGACCTCGCCGAGAGGCGCCTCGGGAAGAGTATGGTGGACTATGCGGTGGATCCCTTCATCGGTGGGGTCTATGCGGGCGACCCCTACAAGCTGGTGACGCGGCTGGCGTTGCCTAAGCTCTACGACCTGGAGCGGAAGTATGGGAGCTTCATCGGCGGCTCGATGAGGCTGATGAGGGAGCGGAAGCCGACGGAGCGGGACAAGAAGGCGACAAAGAAGGTCTTCAACGTCGTCGGCGGGCTCTCGCGCCTGATCGAGGGGATCGAGCGGAAGGCCTCCCGCAGCGGGCGCTTCGTCACCGGTGCCACCGACATCCGCATCCGTCCCGTGGAGGATCACCGGTATGAGGTGACCTTTACCTCCGGGGGAGAGAGCGAGACAGTCCGGTGCGACCATGTGGTGACGACGATCCGTCCCGACCTCCTTCCCCCTCTCTTCCCGGACGACTGGGCAGGACGCTTCGATCGCATACGGACGCTCGTCTACGCCCCGATCACGGAGGTGGTGGTGGGCTTTGAACACCTCCCCGGGGTGGAGCGACGGGCCTTCGGTGCCTTAGTGCCGACCTGCGAGCGGCGGCGGGTGCTGGGGATCCTCTTCCCTTCCTCCTGCTTCGATGGGAAAGTGCCGTATGAGGACAGTGCGCTCTTCACGATATTTATGGGCGGGCTGCGCAATCCGGATCTGGTGACCGACACGAGCCTCGAGGAGCGGCAGGAGATCGCCCTCTCGGAGCTGTACGATATGATGAAGATCCCGCAGAATATCCGGCCGGACCTCGTCTTCGTCGCCCCCTACAGCCACGCCATACCGGAGTATGACCTGACGACGGAAGGGATCCACGAGGACATCCGCCGACTGGAGGCGGAGTACCCGGGGCTGCAGATCGCCGGCGGGGTGCGGGACGGCATCGGCATGGCGAAGCGGATCACCCAGGGCATCTCCATCGCCGACGCCATCGCCGGCTACCAGCGCGAGTAAGCTTCGGCGACCCTCCCCGATGACCCTAAGAAGGTCATCGGGGAGAGCACCCCGGCAGGGGCGCTCACTCCATAGGCATCCTTCGGATGCAGGCTACCACCGATTGACTATTTTCACAAGCGTCACCCTTGGCACCGGAGCAAAAAAAAAGCTCTCGCCCCCGTCACGATCGACAGGGGCGAGAGCTTGTTACTAAGGAAACGACTCAGAGGACTAGTGTCAGAGTGGCTTTGCAGGTCTTCGTGCAGCCACCTCCGTCAATGCACTCATCGGTGAATTTAAAAGCCTTTTTGGCTCCGGAGATAGTTCTCTCCACGACAATTCGCTCGCCGTCCTTTTCTCCTCCTTCACACTCAATGGCATACTTCCTGGACTTAGCCGTGCGTAATAGGATCTGTGTTGGATCCAAGTCGGGATGATCCGTCTGAAGTATAGCCTCAGCAGCGGCATAAGGGAAGAGGATGTCCTTTGGCATCTGATCATATCTCTGCAGGACGATCTGATCTACCGAGATGCGACCACTCTCTCGGTTGACCGTCAGAGTGATGTCAGCCATTGCCCGGAAGTAGAAGCCCTCCGGCGGCACGACACCCACAAGCTTGCTGTCTAGGAAGTCGACAATCTCACATAGGGTCTCCACATTCACCTCATCCGAAAGAGAGGTCTCCACACCACCGGCAGGGAGAAGCACCCTGTCGAAAAAGCTCGGAAGGAACCCAAAGTCAGACTGTACATAGACCTGCTCCCATGTACGATGTTTGAGTTGTCGGTCGTGAGACAGCTCGGCAGATCCCTGAGGATCCAGGGGACTTTGCTGATTGACACATCCTGCCATAAGGAGTGTCAGCAGACCCAGAAGTGTGGATCTGAACATGGTACTTTCCATAAGATTACATTGCTTAAGTCCTTAAAGAGCGGGTGACTACTTCACCACGCAAGCAAGGTACTCTTTTCAGGCCGAACCGTGATGAAGATCGTGTGACTTTTCTGTTACTTGATGACAAAGGACTTGGCGAGGTGGGCGACGGACCTGGCGCGGGTGAGGGCGGTGTAGACCCAGCGATAAGCCTCGCTCTTGGGCTCCTTCATAAGCCAGACCGGCAGGTCGATGAAGACCTCGGGCCACTCGCCGCCCTGCGCCTTGTGGCAGGTGAGGGCGTAGCCGTAGCGACAGTGGAGTGCATTGAGGTAGGGATCCTCCCGGAGGGACTTCCGGAAGCCCCGAGAGCCGGGCTTGGTCCCCTCCTTCCGCATCCGGATGGCGAAGTCCTTGTAGAGCGCCTTGTAGTCGGCGGAGGAGAGTCCCGGGGCGTCCTGCTCCAGCAAGTCGAGGATCAGCAGGGTCTCGTACTCGGCACTGTCGTCGATATTCCGCACCCGGACGGGGACGAAGGTGACCCCACCGCGGACCCTCTTCCGCGAGAGGGAGACCTCGAGCACCTCGATGAGGTCGCCATTGGCGAGGCCGGTGGTGAGGTCGTTTTGGGTCACAAGGAGGAGGTCGTCCACCTCCACGGGCGCCATGTAGCCGTAGAGCTCCCTCGCGCGGCGGGAAACCTCGGCGCAGCGCTTATTGGAGAGGGAGATGAAGGTGCAGCGATCGAAGTCCTTGTCGCCAATCGCCGTAAGGTAGTCGCTCACGAGCGTCTCCTGATCGTCGCAGATCACGATGTCGTCGTAGCCCTTGAGGGGGAGGGTGCCCCACTTCACCTCCGGGGGATCGAGGTAGAGGGCGCGTATCTCGGCGGCGGCGAGGACGATGCCACTCCGGCTATCCTGCCGGACGATCTCCGTCAGCTGGCATCCTGTGGCGCGGACATCGTAGAGCATCTCCATATACTCCGGCACGAGGGCGGGCGAGTAGTCCTGCCCCACGGGCGGAAGCTGGCTGTCGTCACCGACGAAGACGAACTTCCCCTCGGGGTCGTACTTAAAGAGGTCCGCGAGGACGTTGCCGCTGCCGAAGCTGAGCATCCCGCCCTTAGTCTCCCTGTCGGAGATCATCGACGCCTCGTCGATGAAGTAGACCCGCAGCCCCCACTGCCGTTCATCATCGGAGATGGTGGAGGCGCTGAAGAGGGAGAGCATCTCCTCCGCCGGCTCCTCGTCCGGCACGGCATGGCTGCGCTCCCCCTTCTCATCCTCAAGGAGGTCCTTAATGCTGTCACCGAAGCGGTGGAAGTGGTAGATGAGCGAGTGAAGCGTCTGCGCCTCCATACCGGTGCGGAGGGTGAGCATCTTGGCCGCACGGCCGGTGCTGGCGGCAAGTACATAGAGTGCGCCGAGGTCGCTGACGTAGTCCACGAAGGAGCGGAGGAGGGTGGTCTTGCCGGTGCCGGCGTAGCCTCGGAGGACAAAGACGGTCTCGTCCTCGCTACTGACGAAGGAGCGGAAGTGATCCATCGCCTCCCGCTGTCCGGACGTCATCCAGGAGCTGTCGGTCATGGGTCAGCGCCTTTTCTTCCCCAGTTTATTCGCCTCGTGAGCCGACCGCTCGTGGTCACGGGCAGCGATGCGCTTGGCGGCACTCTTCTCCAGTTCTGTCGCCTCAGCGGAGCCGCCCTCCTCTGCCTGTAGCTCGAAGAGGATGTCTCTCAGCTGGGCGGCGGCGACGAAGTCAAGCGCCTTGGCGGCCGCCTGCATCGCCTCGCGGGTCTTCTCGATCTTGTCGGCGAGGTTGTCCGTCTTGAGGAAGTCGAGACTCTTCTCCGCCGCTGACTCCTTGGCGTGCTCGATGCGGTACTCCCTCGGGGTGGCAGCGTCGGCGGTCTTGCTCGGCCCGGTCATGTCGAGGATCGAGGTGGTGGAGGACTTGATCGCCTGATGGGGCGTGATGCCGTGCTCCTCATTGTACGCCATCTGGATCTTTCGCCTCCGCTCGGTCTCGTCCATCGTCATCCGCATGCTGTCGGTGATCTTGTCGGCGTAGAAAATGACGAGACCATTGACATTACGTGCGGCACGACCGGCAGTCTGGGTGAGGGAGCGGTGGTTGCGGAGGAAGCCCTCCTTGTCGGCGTCAAAGATCGCGACGAGCGACACCTCCGGCAGGTCGAGCCCCTCACGGAGGAGATTGACCCCGACAAGCACGTCGAAGTCTCCCCGCCGAAGCCCCTCCATGATCTCCACACGGCGGATCGTCACCACCTCACTGTGGAGGTACTCCGTCTTGATCCCGAGGTCGGCGAGGTGCTCCGCCAGCTCCTCTGCAAGCCGCTTCGTGAGCGTGGTGACGAGCACCCGCTCACTCCGCTCAATGCGGGTATTGATCTCATCGATGAGGTCATCAATCTGGTTCTTGGTCGGGCGAACCTCTATCCTCGGGTCGAGGAGTCCTGTCGGGCGGATCAGCTGCTCGACGATGATGCCGTCGCTCTTCTCCAGCTCATAATCGCCCGGAGTGGCGGAGACGTAGATGACGTCTCCCTGCATCTGCTCAAACTCGTCAAAGCGGAGCGGGCGATTGTCGATCGCCGCCGGGAGGCGGAAGCCGTAGGAGACAAGGTTTTCCTTCCGCTGTCGGTCGCCGCCATACATCCCCCGCACCTGGGGGATCGTGACGTGGCTCTCATCGATGATCATCAGGTAGTCCTCGGGAAAGTAGTCGAGGAGGCAGTAGGGTCGCTCGCCCGGCTGACGCCCATCGAAGTAGCGGGAGTAATTCTCGATGCCGGAGCAGTAGCCGAGCTCCTCCAGCATGGCGAGGTCGTTGGTGACCCGCTCGTAGAGTCGGTCAGCCTCCATCTTTTTCCCCTCCTGCTCGAAGAGGCTCGTCTGCTTGTCGAGATCCTTCTTGATCTCCGCCATTGCCCAGTCGGTCTGCTCCTTGGTGGTGACGAAGAGATTGGACGGATAGACAAAGACCTCGTCCAGCTCCTCGATCTCCTCACCGGTGAGGGGGACAAAGGAGGAGATGCGGTCGATCTCGTCGCCCCAAAACTCGATCCTGTAGGCGATCCCCTGGTAGTCCTCCACGGCGGGGAAGAGGTCGACGGTGTCGCCCTTGGAGCGGAAGGTGCCGGGCTTAAACTCCCCCTGGGCGGTCGTGTAGTAGATCTGCACCAGCTGATGAAGCAGATCGTCCCGCTCGATCTGCTGACCGGTCCGGATGAGGATCTTCTTGGCGGCGTAGTCCTTAGGATTGGCCATACCGTAGATGCAGGAGACGGAGGCGACGACGATGATGTCGCGCCGACCGGAGAGCAGCTGGGTGGTGGTGCGGAGTCGGAGCTTCTCGATCTCGTCATTGATCGACATATCCTTGGCGATGTAGAGATCGTTGGTGGGGAGATAGGCCTCCGGCTGGTAGAAGTCGTAGTAGGAGACGAAGTACTCGACAGCGTTGTGGGGGAAGAAGCTCTTAAACTCTCCGTAGAGCTGCGCCGCCAGTGTCTTATTGTGCGACAGCACTAATGTCGGCCGCTGCACCTCGGCCACTACATTAGCCGCCGTAAAGGTCTTACCGGAGCCGGTGACGCCGAGCAGCGTCTGGAAGCGCTGCCCCCGCTCTACGCCATGGACCAGGTCAGCGATCGCCCGTGGCTGGTCGCCGGTCGGTTTGTAGCTTGATATGAGTTCAAAGTCCATCTCTTCTCTCCTTCGTCTCTTCCGACAAAGGTACCAAAATAGCGCCCAAGGGAGCGGGGAACAATTGAGTGGGTCAGGGGTGTCGCATTTGAGAGACACCGTAGCCATTCATCTAATAGTGAAGAGTGGGGAACGAAGCACCCCTTGTGGGTGCCTCACGGATAAGCCCTCTATGAATATGATTACCCCAATGCTCAAAGGCGTCACCCCTGTTCCACGGGCAGAAAACCGGGGAGTATGTGATAGAATTTGCCTAACTTTGTCCCTGATCACTATCAGGCAAGTGCTATGGGCAAAGTAATAGCTATATCCAATCAGAAGGGCGGTGTCGGCAAGACAACGACGGCGATGAACCTCTCTGCGGCCTTGGTCGCCCTGGGGTGCCACGTGCTCCTTATCGACGCAGACCCGCAGGCCAATGCCACCAGCGGGCTCGGCGCTCAGGCCAAGTCCGCCGAGCTCTCTACCTACGGCTGTATCCTCGGAGATACCGACCCGAGGAAGTGCCTGATCCCCTCCACCGTGGAGGGGCTGGAGATCCTGCCATCACACACCGACCTCGCGGGGGCGGAAGTGGAGCTGGTCAATGTCCCGCAGAGGGAGTATGTCCTCAGGCGGATCACGGAGCTGCTGAAGCCGGACTTCGACTTCATCCTCATCGACTGTGCGCCCTCGCTCGGACTCATCACGATAGCTGCCCTCGCCGCCGCCGACTCGGTCATCATCCCGGTCCAGTGCGAGTACTTCGCCCTTGAAGGGATCAGCAAGCTCCTCAGCACCCTGCGTATCGTCAAGGAGCGGCTCAATCCCCCCATCGACATAGAGGGCTTCCTCATGACCATGTACGACAGCCGGACGAAGCTCTCCACGCAGGTCTATAAGGACGTCAAGAAGCACTTCAAGGACCTCGTCTTCGACACGGTCATCAATCGCAACGTCCGCATCAGCGAGGCACCGAGCTTCGGGAAGAGCGTCCTCGACTTTGACCTCTCCTCCAAGGGGAGTCAGAACTACCTCGAGCTGGCTCACGAGGTGATGGAGAACAATCACATCCAGATCCGCCGAACCATCTCATGAGTACGAACAATAGAAACAGCGCCTCCCTCGGGCGAGGACTCGATGCCCTCTTCCCCAACGACTTCGTCAATATAAAGAAGGTGGAGACCGGGGGATCCTCCTCCATCTCCGAGCTTCCTCTCAACGCCATTTATCCCAATCCTGATCAGCCTCGTGCGGACTTCGACGCTGAGACGCTCGAGGAGCTTGCCTCGTCGATCAAGCACATCGGGCTCGTCCAGCCGATCACCGTCCGAGAGGATGGCAAGGGCGAGGGGAAGTACATCATCATCAGCGGCGAGCGGCGCTACCGAGCTGCCCGACTGATTGAGCTGGAGACGATCCCCGCCTACATCCGCACAGTGGATGACGACCAGGTGGTGGAGATGGCGCTGATCGAGAATATCCAGCGCGAGGATCTCAATGCGATAGAGATCGCCCTCACATTCAGCAAGCTGATCGATGCCGACGGGCTGACGCAGGAGGAGCTGGCGACACGCGTGGGGAAGAAGCGCGCCACGGTAGCCAATTACCTCCGTCTCCTCAAGCTCCCCGCTCAGATACAGCTGGGGCTGAAGAATAGGAAGCTCTCCATGGGGCACGCCCGCGCTCTCCTCAGTATAGAGGACACAGAGCTGCAGCTGGCGCTCTACAAGCAGATCCTCACCGACGACCTATCCGTCCGAGACGTGGAGCAGATGGCGCGCGAGTACAGCACCGCCGAGCCGAGCAGTAAGGCTAAGTCGCAGGAGGCTCGTCAGGCAGCCAAGGAGCGCCTGGCACAGTACCGCAGCACCACGGACCAGATCTCGAGGAGCCTCGGGACAAAGGTGAAGATGAGCTGCAACGCCTCCGGCAAGGGTCGGATCACGATCCCCTTCGCAAGCGATGATCAGCTGCAGGAGATCCTCTCCATGCTGAGCAAGCTGTAGTGTATGTGCCGACCGAGTAGTCATCTACTGCCCATTCTCTTTCTCCTGGTCCTGAGCCTGGGGACGGGCTTGGCATACGGTAGCGAGGCGGTCGGCTCCGATACCATCCCCACGACACCCCTTCAGCAAGACACCACCATCCTCACGCCCACCAAGGCAGACGCCCTGGCAGCGCAGCAGGATAGCGCTCGGCTGATACCGACGGAGGTTCCTGTGAAGGCTGAGGTGCAGAAGACCTTCTCCCCCAGTCCCCGAGCCGCCGTCCTCTGGGCGATCATCCCCGGGGGTGGACAGGTCTATAATAGGAAGTACTGGAAGGTCCCGATCATCATCGGCGGTATGACCGCCCTCTACTACGCCATATCGTGGAATAACAACAACCTCCTCGAGTACGCCAAGGCCTACAGCGACATCAAGAGCGACGACCCGATGACCAACGACTCGTGGATCGCCTTTGTCCCCGCAGGCGCCGACCCCAATAGCTACCGGACCAACGGCTCCTTCCAAGAGACTCTCCGCCACGGACGTGACTTCTATAGGCGCAATCGCGATCTCTCCATCATTGTCTCCGTAGGAGTCTACGCTTTGTCCATCATCGATGCTTACGTCGATGCGGAGCTGGCACACTTCGACATCTCTCCGGAGCTGACGCTTCAGGCGACCCCTACCTACATTCCCTCGACCACCTTCCCCTCATCGGGCGGTCCTGCCGTCCAGGTAGCACTATCCTTTTGACCTCCTCTATGAGACGCCCTATCCCACTCCTTCTACTCCTCCTACTGATGGCGCTTGCCATGCCTCGGGCATTTGGTCAGAGCGAGGTCGAGGAGCCCGACCTGGGGCGCCTGCCGGAGAGCTTCGACATGGCGCTCGACTCGCTACTCAACTCTCGGTACAAGGAGTACTACTCCCTCAGCAAGCCACACCGACAGGCGAGCAAGCGGGAGCTGGAGAGCAAGGATCAGCTCTACCGCGACCGACTGGCGCGGATGGAGAGCGCCATACCGCTCACCTACAATCCCGCCGTGCGGGAGGCGATCGACCTCTATGTCAATCGACGGAGCAACCTCATGAGCCTGATGCTGAGCCGTGCCACCTACTACTTCCCCATCATCGAGGAGGAGCTCGACAGACAGGGGCTGCCCCTCGAGCTGAAGTACCTCGCCATCGTCGAGAGTGCGCTCAATCCCACCGCTGTATCGCGGATGGGGGCGACAGGCTTCTGGCAATTCATGCTCCGCACCGGCAAGATCTACGGTCTCACGATTAATTCGGTCATCGACGAGCGTATGGACCCCCGCAAGTCCACTCGCGCCATGTGCGAGTACTTCAAGGATATGTACGCCCTCTACGGCGACTGGATGCTCGCCATAGCGGCCTACAATTGCGGTCCCGGCAATATCAATAAGGCGATCCGCCGCTCCGGAGGGAAAAGGGACTTCTGGGAGATCTTCCCCTACCTCCCTCGCGAGACCCGATCCTATGTGCCCTTCTTCATCGCCGCATTCTACAGCATGGAGTACTACCGGGAGCACGACATTCGCCCGTCGGCGATCCACATCCCGATCGCGACAGATACGGTCCACCTCGCCCGCCGCTGCACGACGCGAGAGCTGGCGGAGATCACCAGCGTCTCTCTCGACACCATCGAGCTGCTCAATCCAATGTACAAGAAGGGGATCATCCCCGGCAACCAGCAGTCTCAGGTGATCGTCCTGCCGGCTCAGGCTGCGATCGACTTTGCCTCTAATAAGGAGAAATACTTCGCCAGTCACCATAAGAGCGAGGCGAAGGTAGAGGACAGCGCACCTGACATGGACGAGAAGCAGGCTGCTGACAGCGAGCGAGAGGTGACCTACCGCGTCCGACGAGGCGACTCTCTCGGCTCCATCGCTCGGCGATACCATGTCACTACGGCTCAGATCAAGGAGTGGAATGGTCTAAGATCAAATACGATCCACCCCGGACAGAAGCTGGTGATCCGGACCGGAGCCAAAGCCTCTGTCTCAGCCGCCAAGTCCGGCACATCGAGCAAGAAGAGCAAGAGTCGGCAGCAGAGTGCCCGCTACTACACGGTGAAGAGAGGCGACACCCTCTCCGGCATCGCCTCGAAGTACAAGGGTGTCACCGTCACCCAGATCAAGCGAGCCAATAACCTCCGCTCCAATAACATCCGCCCCGGGCAGCGACTCCTGATCCCCTAAGCTCACACGAGATTATGAGTAAGGACATCAGCGATATTGAGCGCAAACTGATTGAGAAGAGGCGCGAGTGTGATGCGCTTAAGAAAAAGCTCAGAGAGTCACAGATTGAGAGCGCGATCAACCAGGCATCCCTCGACTACCTAGCTAAGAAGCACCACATTGATCTGAAGGAGATCAAAAAAGGGTAATGGAAGATACGTCCCATTTCGGACAGCGCAGTCTCAAAAAGCAGGACTGACATCCGGTTTAGAAAACCACAAGAACAAAGCACCACAAAAGCCTTCCGATACTCCTCTCTTTTCCTTATCTTTGTGGGAGAAGTATTATAGAACCCCAATTCTTAAAGATACATACAACCATATGCTAGCATACGTATTTCCCGGCCAAGGATCCCAGCACATAGGCATGGGCATGGCCATGTATGATAATAATCCTGAGGCGATGCGCCTCTTCGATCGTGCGGATGAGATCCTCGGCTTTGGTCTGAGCAAGATCATCTTCGACGGCACAGAGGAGGAGCTGAAGCAGACCGCTGTGACCCAGCCCGCCGTCTTCGTCCACTCCTACATCTCCGCTGCCATCCTTGGCTCTGAGGAGAAGCCCGACATGGTGGCAGGACACTCTCTGGGAGAGTTTACTGCCCTCGCAGTTGCCGGAGCACTCTCCTTTGAGGACGCTGTCCGTCTGGTCCACATGCGTGCCGTAGCGATGCAGAAGGCCTGTGCCGAGGCTCCATCGACGATGGCGGCTATCATCGGTCTTCCGGATGCCGAGGTGGAGGAGATCTGCGCCAATATCCTCGACAAGCTGGTGATCCCAGCCAATTACAATAGCCCCGGACAGGTAGTCATCAGCGGCTCCATCGACGGAATCGATCAGGCAATGGAGGAGGCCAAGAAGGCGGGAGCCAAGCGTGCTATCCCGCTGAAGGTAAGTGGTGCATTCCACAGCCCGCTGATGGAGCCGGCTCGCCAGGAGCTGGAGCAGGCGATCCACCAGACTCACATCCAGACTCCCCGCTGCCCGATCTACCAGAATGTCGACGCCAAGCCGCATACCGACCCCAAGGAGATTGAGAATAACTTAGTCAAGCAGCTCACCGCACCGGTCCTCTGGTCACAGACGGTACAGCGCATGATCGCTGACGGAGCAGATCGCTTCATCGAGTTTGGTCCGGGCAACACCCTTCAGGGGCTTATCCGCCGCATCGACAGAAGCGTAACGGTAGAGGGACGCGAGGGCTGATTACTCACGCCACGTCAGTGTCAGAGAGTACCGATCATCAGTTCACCGAGGGGGATGCCCTCCATCGAGTAGAGCTAAGGACAGCCTACCTCTTAGAGCGCTACGGAGCGCTACGACAGGAGGTAGAGCTGCTTAGAGACCAGAATAGTCTGCTCCGTAGTCAGCTTGCTAAGGAGACGACCAGAGCAGAAGGACTCGAGCAAAAGCTCGCCCTCAGAGCACCCATCTCAGCTGATGACCCGGATGTACGCAAGTCTGCGGAGAGTCTCTACGGAGAGATCGATGATCTCGTGGAGACCGTGGACGATGTACTCAGACTCCTGGAGACTCACACCAAGTAACACCGACTGACACCTACCCACCACACATCACTCCACAGTCGTCATGCCTGACAAATCCCCGGATATGCAGGCAGAGACACCTGCACAGGCCCTCACCCGCGTGATCAACCTCCGCGTGGGCGAGGTGCCTATGGCTGTCACCATCCCCCGCGAGGAGGAGGCCGAAGCCGCCCTCAGAGCGGCCGCCAAGGAGCTCAATCATCTCCTCGACGAGTACAAGTCCCAGTACGATCTGACGGTCCCGGAGGCACTCACCTACGCGGCCATCCACCTCGGCAGGGACAAGTATCATTTACTCCAGCAGCAGGAGTACGCCGACTACGACAGACGTCTCTCTAAGCTGGCTGATGACCTGGACAAGACCCTGGGGAGATAGGAGAGTATATCCCAACATACAGTAAGATACAACACCATATGAGCCCAATAATAATCGCGATCATCGTCTCTATAGTCCTCCTGGCATCGGGCTGGCTTCTGCTCAATAAGCAGAACGAGCGCCATGCCCAGAGGCTCTACGAGAACGAGATCGCCAAAGCCAAAGAGGCTCGGCAAGAGTATCTCGACCAAGCCAAGATTACTCGGGACGAGTACATGGCCAAGGCGAGAGAGGACGCCGAGATGCTCAAGAGAGACAAGCTCCTCGAGATCAAGGAGGAGTTCCTAAAGAAGAAGGCAAGTCTTGCCGACGAAGTGCAGGCTCGCCAAGCCACACTACAGTCCATAGAGTCCAAGCTGAAGAAACGCGAGGAGCAGCTCGCCAAGCTCCAGGATGACATGTCCCGCCGCTCACAGGCGATAGAGCAGGAGGGAGCCAACCTGAAGAAGCAGATCGACTTCAATAAGAGCAAGGAGGCCGAGCTCGAGGCACTCCGTCACCAGCAGCTCGAGCAGCTCGAGGAGACCAGTGGACTGACCAAGGATGAGGCCAAGGCGCAGCTGATGGAGCACCTCAAGAGCGAGGTCAAGTCAAGCGCCGCCATCATGACCAATGAGATCATCGACGATGCTAAGCTCAAGGCCAATGCCGAGGCGCGCAAGATCGTCGTCAAGACCATCCAACGCATCGCCACCGAGACTGCGATAGAGAATGCGGTCACCGTCTTCCACATCGATAATGACGACATCAAGGGTCGCATCATCGGTCGTGAGGGACGCAACATCCGCGCTCTAGAGGCAGCCACCGGCGTCGAGATCATCGTCGACGACACGCCGGAGGCGATCCTGCTCTCCTGCTTCGACCCCGTCCGCCGCGAGCTGGCGCGTCTCTCGCTCCACGAGCTGGTACAGGACGGCCGCATCCACCCCGCTCGCATCGAGGAGGTGGTCGAGAAGACGGAGAAGCAGCTCGAGGAGGAGATCATGGAGACCGGTGAGCGGACCGTGATCGACCTCGGCATCCACGGCATGCACCCCGAGCTGATCCGCCTCGTCGGCAAGATGAAGTACCGCTCCAGCTATGGGCAAAACCTCCTCCAGCACAGTCGAGAGACCGCCAATCTGAGTGCCGTCATGGCTGCAGAGCTCGGCGTAGATGCCAAGAAAGCACGCCGTGCCGGACTCCTCCACGACATCGGAAAGGTGGCCGACGAGGAGCCGCAGATGCCTCACGCTCTCCTCGGTATGAAGCTCTGCGAGAAGTACAAGGAAAAGCCGGACATCTGCAATGCTGTCGGCTCCCACCACGACGAGATCGAGATGAGCACCCTCATCGCCCCCATCGTGCAGGTCTGTGATGCCATCAGCGGCGCACGACCCGGTGCACGTCGTGAGATCGCCGAGGCATACATCAAGCGACTCAAGGCACTCGAGGACCTCGCCCTCTCCTACCCCGGAGTGATCAAGACCTACGCCATCCAGGCGGGTCGCGAGCTTCGCGTCGTTGTCGGGGCCGACAAGGTCGACGATGCCGGCACCATCGAGCTCTCCAATGCGATCGCCGAGCGAGTACAGGACGAGCTCACCTACCCCGGACAGGTCAAGATCACCGTCATCCGCGAGCGCCGCGTCGTCTCCTACGCCAAGTAATCCATTTCAGACAAAAAGAGAGGGTGTGCCATCCCGTACGGATGGCACACCCTTTTTTTGCCCTCATTGGTGAGGGGCAAATCTATTACCGGTATTAGTTAATACTATTACCGGTATTAGTCGCGACTAATACCGGTAATGGAATTAAGTCTGAGGGATGGGGATGTCAGGCTATAGTCATACGGGATCCTTCGTCTGGCGTCCCTTGCGGTACTGGAAGTAGTAGCCGATGGAGGCGATCGTGAAGTAGAGCGCTGTCAGGACCCAGAGAGCCCGACACTGGTGGAGGATATCGTACAGCGAGGCACCCGTACCCAGCAGGGCGATGTATCCCTGGACCGCATGGGTGCTGGGGATCAGGTAGGCAACGGACTTCCATAGCCAGGGGATATTCTGCCACGGCCAGACGACACCGGTGAGGAAGAAGAAGACCAGCGACAGCGGGACGATGTAGATCAGCACCACCTCCCGCCTCTTGAAGAGGAAAGACAGCCCTATCGACATAAAGATCACCGAGAGCAGATAGGGGACGATAAAGATCAGCATCCTCATCGGCGTCGTCAGGATCGGTATCCTTAGACAGTAGGGTACGATACAGAGGACCCAGATACTGACCAGGAAGTAGAGCACGAAGTAGATCACACTCTTATTGATCACCATCCGCATCGGCCCATGGATCGTCGACGGTATGAGGTAGTGCGTGTCGTTGCTCTCCCTCGCAGTGGCCGCTAGCATACAGATCCCCAGGATCAGCGTCTGCTGAAGGATCAGGATCAGGATCGGCGGCATCAGGAAGGTTCCTATGCCTGCGACAGGATTGTAGTATCCCTTGCCGTCCTGATAGACCGGACGTACCTCTATGTCCGTCAGTGCCTTAGTCGGCTTCCCTGCCCGCTCCGCATGGATCTCACCGCCCATCTGGAGGGCGTTATTATTGAGTGCCACCATATAGTTCTTATAGTACAGCAGCACATTGCCGAGACTCATCAGCTCCACGTGTACCTGATCCGCACCCCGGTAGAGATCGGCCTGGAAGTCCTTCGGGATCCTGGCGTAGCCGTAGGCATCCCGGTCCATGATCATCTGCTCCGCCTGCTCTATCGTGGGGACGACTGCCACCACCTCCACCTCCTGCGAGGCGTCCACATGGCGGATGTACTCGCGGGAGAGAGAGCTGTTATCCTCATCCACCACGACCAGCTTCGACTCCTCGACTACCTCGGTATTGTAGAAGGCGGCGTAGAGGAAGGGGTAGATGATCGGGACGAAAAAGAAGAATAGCAGCACCCCGGCATCACCCTTGATCGCATCGATCTCGGTTCGCCATATCGCCTTTGTATCAGCCCTGAGGAGAGAGAGTCTCCTCCGCCACTTGTTATCGGACATAAGACACTTCTAAGAGCTCACGCTTGAGGTTATGACTGCACAGCAACGGCAGCAGGACAAAGGCTGCCAGCCCCAGGTAATAGGGAATGCTAAGCGAGAGAGGGAACCCGTTAAGCGACTGATCAGTATAGATCATATAGTAGTACCTCATCGGGAAGAGGTAAGAAAGGGGGACAAAGGGGGAGTACATCGCATCGATCGGGAAGGAGAATCCTACGATGGAGAAGGTAAGTACCCCGAAGAGACTTGCCAGACTCACTCCCAGTCTCAGGATCGGCACAAGGGTGATGAAGAAGACCCCGACTGCCTCCGCTGCCACGATCAGCAGGAGCAGTGCTAGGAGCATGGGACCCCAGCCGTTAGCAAGGGGGAAGCCGCAGAAGGTGTAGAGCATCGCCAGACAGGCGCACCCCACCACAAACCAGATCAGCGTGTGGACTGCCAGCTTGCCGGCAAGGGCGACATGCATACTGCCTCCCGCGGTCTCTAGCCACTCCTCGGCCGACTTCGCCTTGATCTCCACGCCGACAGCGTAGGCAGTCACCTGCATGATCAGCAGCTGGATGATCCCGAGGATGAGGATGTTGCTGAGGTAGACGGAGTAGTTGAGCCACTTATTCCCCTTGATCTGATCCTTGACGACAATCGGCATCACGTTGGTCATGATCTCCGTCTCCGTCTTGCCCATCAGGGTCCCCATCTGGAGCCCCACAGCGCCATTTGCCATCTCGCTGATCATGCGGAGGTTCTTATAGCTAAGGTTTCCGCCGATGATCGAGTGGTAATTGAGGTAATAATTGATGGTGGGCTGCTTGCCGGAGGAGACCCTGTCGGTAAATCCCCGAGGGATGACGAGGATGCCGAAGGCCTGATTTTGCTGCATCAGCTCACGAGCCTCGGTGAAGCTTGCCGTCCTCAGCACCACGTGGCTCTCGGAGAAGCTGTCGAGGTTGTCCACCAGCTTCCGCGTATTGGACGTATTGTCCAGGTCCACGACGGCAATGGGCAGATCCCCCGGCAGCCCCTCACCCATAAGGGTAAGGAGGAAAATGGCGAAGAACACCGGAACCACGATCATCCCCGCATAGTAGATAGAGTGGGTGGAGACCAGTCTCCACTCGCGCTGCACCACCTTCAGGAAAGGAGAGGATGTACTCACGGGACGATGCTTCACTTCAGCTGAGACCTATCGATGACGACACTCATCCCCGGCTCCAGATCCTCTATCTTATCGAGGAGCTCCGCCTTTACTTCAAAGGTGCGGAAGTCTATCTGCCCGGTCGGCTTCTTTGCCTTACGGACGGAGTAGATACCCATGTCCTTGAGATGAACCACTCTGAGGAGACACTCCCTACCGTCCAGGGCGGGGATCACCCCCTTGAGCGTCGTGCCGCGGCGGATGCCGGAGAGACGATCCTCGCTGAGGGCAAAGACGACATAGCATGAGGTGGGATCGGCGACATTCATCACCGGGGAGCCGGTGCCGACCAGCTCGCCCACATGGGGCACGATGTCAGTGACACGCCCGTCAAGGGGCGAAGTGAGGGTACCCTCGCTGACGTAGAGGTCCACCTCCTTGAGCGTCGCATCCATATTGCTGACCAGCCCCTCCGTGGTACCGGTGCGGTCGGAGAGCGCTCCACGCTTGGCGAGGTCGTAGCGACTCTTGGCAGCCGCCTCGGCCGCCTCGGCAGACCTCACGAGAGCGCGTGCCTGATCGTACTTCTGAGCAGAGACGACGCCCTCCTTATAGAGGTTCTCCACACGCTTGAAGCTGGACTGAGCCACCTCTCGGGTCACCTTGGCACTCTGCCACATCTGGAGGGCAGCCTGCTGTACCTCTGCGGGACCGCCCCCGGCGAGGGAGCGATTGAGTGCCATAGCAGAGGCACGCATAGCCTCCGCCTGCTCCCGCTTAGCGTAGACCTCGGGGGAGTATATGCGGACGAGGGTATCGCCCTTCTTGACCATCTGTCCCTCCTCCACGAGATACTCCGAGATACGACCCGGCACCTTACCTGAGATACGTATCTCATCCACCTCTACGTGACCGATCACCTCCGACTCCCGAGGGGAGAAGAAGACGAATCCTGCCAGTGCCACGAGGGCGATCACGACGAGGGTGGTGACGATGGTGACCACCATTTTATGTCTCAGCTCCTTGGAGAGGGAGCTCTTCTCTTCTGTCTGTTGCATTATCCTTATTACTTATCTGGTAAATCGTGCAGTAGGGACGTAGTGTCTGATCTTGCTCTCGCTCGACTTCAGGGCGATGGCAGCGTCGATATAGCTGTCGTAGGCAGCCGACCAGGAGGTCTGAGCCTCGGTGAGGACAAGCAGCGGGATCACCCCCTCCTTGTACCCCAGCTGAGCCTGCCTGAGGGTCTCGTCGGCGCTGGAGAGACTGAGCTTTGCGGCGGAGAGCTGCCTATAGGCCTCCTGATTGTTCAGCAGGAGCTGATGGATCTGGAGATTGATCTTCTCGCGAGCATCGGTCAGCTGCCTCTGCTTGATCCCCCGCTCGGCGGCGGCACCCTTCCTCTTGGTGATCCCGGTGTAGATGTCCGTGAGGGGGATCTGAAGTCCTACTGCCACATGCCAGCTCCCACCATACTCATCCTGCATGCCGGCAAAGAGATTGGGGTTAATGGTGGTATAGCCACCCAGCAGGACCACCTTGGGGAGGGCGTCCGCCAGCTCCACCCTTTCCTTGGCGGCAAAGATCTTATCTGCCGTCTCGAGGGCACGCACCTCGGGTCGAGCATCGATGCCACCACTGATCTCCTGCTCTGAGAGGAGGATCGGCGTGTCGATCACCTCGTTGCGGGCAGTATCCAGGGTCACCTCATCAGCCAGACGGTAGTCACTCTCCAGCCCGAGGCCGCACTTCTGCGCCAGGAGCATCTTGGAGAGAGATAGACCGTTCTCCACCTTGAGCCGCAGCTGGTTGGCATCGCTCTGCTTGACCCGTATGGAGAGTGCGTCCGCCTCGGTGGCGACACCCTCCTTGACAGCCAGGTCCACATTTGCCACCGCCTCATCGAGGAGGGCGGTGAGCTTCGTCGCCAGCTCCAGCTTACTCGACAGAGTGACCACCTGCCAGTAGGTCTCCTCCACGCTCAGCTCGAGCTCTCGCTCCTTGGTCTCCATCATGATCCCTGCCAGATCGACCGCCGAGGAGGCCATCTTGTAGCCGTTGATGATCTTGCCTCCCATAAAGATCGGCTGGACGAAGGAGACGGTGCCCACCTTGGTATTACCGAGGTCGATGGCGGTCTTGTCCTTGATCTTCTCCGGCAGGTACTGCCCCAGCCCGAGGAGCGCATGATCCCAGTCGAACGGCTGCAGGGGATCCTTGATGTGAGAGTAGGCGGCTCCCAGTGATACCTTGGGGAAGAAGTTGACCCCCACCTCGCCCTTCTTGGCCTTGGCCATATCGATCTTCAGCTCCTCAGCCTTAAGCAATTCGTTACTGGTGGTAGCCATTCGGATACACTCCTCCAGTGAGTAGACCTGCTCCTGTGCATAGACCGGAGTCAGGAGGAGAGCGGCGAGTAGCGGAGCCGTCAGACTCTCCAGGACACGTTTCAGATTTCTCATACTTTCATTACATCTCTAACCACATCTTCCCCACCGACAATACCTGGTGCAGGGAGTGAATACGGAACTCAGACGCACGTATGGGCAAAAGGTTAAATCGGTCCCGACACATTTCGGGTAAAGTGCACCCTACTCCGCTTTTGTGGGTATGCGTGAATACCTGTACCTTTGTCAGGTATAGGGAGATAATGTAATCGCACATATATATAATGAGTATACAGACAGAGAAGATCAGGGCACTCATCGAGCGAAGGGAGCAGATGCTCCTCGGAGGTGGCGAGGCTGCGGTGGAGAAGCAGCACAGCCGCCACAAGCTTACCGCCCGAGAGCGGATTGAGAGACTCCTGGACCCCGGCACCTTTGAGGAGCTGGGAACCTACGTCCGTCATCACAATGCCAACTTCGGGGCAGACAAGAAGGTCTACGACGGCGACTCGGTCGTCACCGGGAGCGGTCTCGTGGATGGTCGTCTGGTCTATGTCTATGCACAGGACTTCACCGCCTTTGCCGGCACCTGCGGCTATATGCATGCTCGCAAGATCTGCGAGGTACAGCAGCTGGCGATGAAGGTCGGGGCGCCGATCATCGGCATCAACGACTCCGGAGGAGCACGCATCCAGGAGGGAGTCAATTCGCTTGCCGGTTATGGTGAGCTCTTTGAGAATAACATCCTCGCCTCGGGCGTGGTGCCGCAGATCTCCGGGATCTTCGGTCCCTGTGCCGGAGGGGCGGTCTACTCCCCGGCACTGACCGACTTCAATATCATGGTCTCCGGCACCAGCTATATGTTCCTCACCGGACCCAAGGTGGTGAAGACGGTGACCAATGAGGAGGTGACTGCCGAGGAGCTCGGAGGAGCGTCCGTCCATACCCGCAAGAGCGGCGTGGCGCACTTCGCCGTAGAGAGCGACGAGGAGGGGCTGGAGCTGATGCGTCACCTGCTGAGCTTCCTGCCGTCCAATAATATGGAGGAGGCGCCTCGGATTGCATCGTCTGATCCTGTAGATCGTGACCTGTCGGTGCTGAATGATCTGATCCCGGACAACCCCAATACGGCGTACGACATGTATGAGGTGATCGGTCAGATCGTCGACGGGGGCGAGTTCCTCGAGGTGCAGCGCGACTTTGCCCGTAGCATCATCATCGGCTTTGCCCGCATCGATGGGCGGAGTGTCGGCATTGTTGCCAATCAGCCCGCAGCTGCCGCAGGGGTGCTGGATGTCAATTCGTCCCGCAAGGGCGCCCGCTTCGTCCGCTTCTGTGACGCCTTCAATATCCCGATCGTCAGCCTCGTCGATGTCCCCGGATTCCTCCCCGGCACCGGTCAGGAGTACAATGCCGTGATCACCAACGGCGCCAAGCTCCTCTATGCTTATGGCGAAGCGACGGTACCCAAGATTACCGTCATCACCCGCAAGGCGTACGGCGGTGCCTACATCGTGATGGGGTCGAAGCACCTCCGTGCCGACATCAATCTCGCCTGGCCCTCCGCCGAGATCGCCGTCATGGGACCCGACGGAGCGGTGGAGATCCTCTACGGTAAGGCTCTCCGTGATGCTGAGGATCCGGCTGCGCTCAAGGAGGAGCACATTCGGGAGTACCGGGAGAAGTTTGCCAACCCCTACTACGCTGCTTCATACGGATTTATCGACGACGTGATCGTCCCCGACGAGACCCGTAAGCGCATTGCCCGAGCTCTGCGAGACCTGCGCAATAAGCGTCAGGAGCTGCCGGCGAAGAAGCACGACAATATCCCCCTCTGATATGGACACTCAGCACTACGACCCCTCCATCGAGGCACTGCTCTCTCTCGGTCAGGCGATCGACACGGCACGAGGTGAGGTGGTGACCGCGATCGCACTGGCGCTGGCTGACTACGGTCGGAGCGTCGAGACCTCCGGTCTCTGCGACGAGGAGAGTAGCGAGCGGCGGTCGGGATGGTCCGACAAGTCGCTCACGATGCGCCGCCGACCTTGGTAAGGACTTACTATCACACAAGAGACCTATGAAGCAATACCGATACACCATTAATGGTCACCCCTACGAGGTGACGATCCACTCTGCCGACGAGGAGACGGCTGAGGTGGAGGTGAATGGACACCACTACACCGTCAGGCTCGGTGATGAGTCTGCCCCCGCACCTGCTCGGCAGACCCCTAAGCCTCAGCCCGAGCCGACTGTGAGTGCGACGCCTGCCGCAGAGGTACCTGAGGAGAAGCCCGCTGCTGCGGCACCGGAGAGCCAACCCAAGCGTGCCGCAGGAGGTCGCGAGGTGATCGCTCCTCTCCCCGGCCTGATCCGTGAGGTGCTGGTTAAGGAGGGGGATAAGGTAAAAAAGGGTCAGAAGATCATGATCCTCGAGGCGATGAAGATGGAGAATGAGATCAATGCCGACAGCGATGGCACGATCACCTCTCTCCTGGTCGCCAATGGAGACTCCGTCCAGGGCGGCGATCCGCTCGCCACGATAGGCTGAGAGACCTCATCGGATCCTTGTCGGGAGAGACGCCGACACGGAGATGGGACGATCTACTTCCCTCTATGGAGGATACAGGCGAAAGTCGATGACGTAAAGTGAGGGCTTTTTCGCTGAGTTTCTGTACCTTTGTGCGATATCGTGGAGGGACAGCTGAGATTTTAGATAACCGGGCTTGCAATGCGTAAGCTCGAAAAGACGTAAAAGTATGAACGTAATCACAAAGACCATCACTCTGCCCGATGGTCGTGAGATCACGATCGAGACAGGCAAGCTTGCCAAGCAGGCTGATGGCTCCGTGGTTGTACGCATGGGCAAGACCGTGCTCCTGGCGACGGTAGTCGCTGCCGAGGAGGCACGTCCGGGCGTAGACTTTATGCCCCTCCAGGTAGAGTATAAGGAGAAGTTCTCCGCCGACGGTCGATTCCCCGGGGGCTTTACCCGCCGCGAGGGCCGTATGTCGGACCATGAGATCCTGATCGCACGACTGATCGACCGCGCTCTGCGTCCTCTCTTCCCAGAGGACTACCACTGCGAGGTCTATGTGCAGATCATCCTCTTCAGTGGAGACCCCAATGAGCTCCCCGACCAGCTTGCCGGACTGGCAGCCTCTGCCGCCATGGCAGTCAGCACCGTCCCCTTCGACGAGGTGCTCTCTGAGGTGAGAGTGATCCGTCTCGACGGCGAGTGGGTGATCAATCCGACACTCGACCAGCTCAATCGTGCCGATATCGACCTGATGGTCGGCGCAACGGAGAAGAACATCATGATGGTCGAGGGTGAGATGAAGGAGGTGCCCGAGAGCGATATGATCGAGGCGATCAAGCAGGCTCACGAGGCGATCAAGGTACAGTGCCGCGTGCAGAACGAGCTAGCCCGTGAGGTAGGCTCCGACGTTAAGCGCACCTACGAGGGCGATGCACAGGATCCTGAGCTGGACAAGAAGATCTACGACAGCTGCTACGACAAGCTCTTCGAGATCGCCATGTCAGCGGATAACGACAAGCACTCTCGCTCTCGCCGCTTCACTGAGGTGGGTAAGGAGTTTAAGGCTCAGTACAGCGAGGAGGAGCTCGAGGAGCTGGAGCCGCTGATCAATCGCTACTACGATAAGTACGTCAAGCTGGCGGTACGTACCGCCGTACTCGACCATCATCAGCGTCTCGATGGTCGCGGTCTCGAGGATGTGCGTCCGATATGGACGGAGGTGGACTGCCTCCCCGCACCTCACGGATCTGCCATCTTCACCCGCGGAGAGACCCAGGCACTCGCTACGGTCACCCTCGGAACCAAGGACGATGAGAAGCTGGTCGATGACGCCCTCTTCCAGGGCAAGGAGCGCTTCCTCCTCCACTATAATTTCCCGCCCTTCAGCACCGGTGAGGCCTCTCGCCCCAAGGGCGTCAGCCGTCGTGAGATCGGTCACGGCAACCTCGCCATGCGTGCCCTCCACGGCATGATCCCCGAGGACTATCCCTACACCATCCGCGTGATGAGCGACATCCTGGAGAGCAACGGATCCTCCTCCATGGCTACGGTCTGCGCCGGTACGCTGGCGCTGGAGGATGCCGGTGTGCCGATGATCCGTCCCGTCTCCGGCGTCGCCATGGGTATGATGAGCGAGGGAGACAAGAAGGCGGTCCTCACAGACATCCTCGGTGACGAGGACCACATGGGAGATATGGACTTCAAGGTGACCGGTACCCGTGAGGGCATCACCGCCACCCAGATGGATATCAAGATCGACGGACTGAGCTACGAGGTGCTGGCACAGGCCCTCGAGCAGGCACGTCGTGCCCGCTTCCACATCCTCGACATCATCGAGAGCACCATCCCCGGACCCCGTCCTGAGCTGAAGCCTCAGACGCCCCGCATGGAGCAGATGGAGGTGCCGAAGGAGTTCATCGGCCCGATCATCGGTCCCGGCGGTAAGATCATCCAGGGCATGCAGGAGGAGTCCGGTGCTCAGATCAATATCGAGGAGGACACCGAGCGTGGTGTCGGCGTGATCCAGATCGCTGCGTCCAATAAGGAGGCGATCACTCGCGCCCTCGAGATGATCAATCGCATCGTCGTCATCCCCGAGGTGGGTGAGACCTACGAGGGTACCATCAAGAGCGTCATGCCCTATGGTGTCTTCGTCGAGTTTATGCCCGGCAAGGAGGGTCTGCTCCATATCTCCGAGTGGGACTGGAAGTACTTCGGCAACATTGAGGAGACCGGTGCCGCAGAGGGACAGAAGCTGCAGGTGAAGCTGCTGGAGGTGGATCCCAAGACCGGTAAGTTCCGTCTCTCTCGCCGTGCTCTGATCGAGAAGCCTGAGGGCTACGAGGAGCAGTCCGAGCGTCCCCGCGAGCGCCGTCGTGGTCGTGAGGAGCGTGATGGTGAGGGTCGCCGTGGCGAGCGTCGCCGCAACCCTCGTCGTGAGGAGCGCAACTCAAATGACAGTGACAGCGAGGAGCAGCGTCCCTCTGATGAGGAGCGTCCGCGCCACCAGGAGCGTCGTCGTAATCCTCGCCGTGAGGAGCGCGAAGAGCCGAAGCGTGAGCCAAAGTCCTCTGAGGACAAGCCCGGGAGTCCGGCTGACTTCTTCAAGCAGTTTGGTCAGTTCTGATTAGTAACCCCTACCTAATATCCAGCGAGCCGAGTGCGATCCTTTCGTCCTCGGCTCGCCTGCTCTATATGCATAATGTCGTGATCGTGATGCAAAGTACCTCCAGGTCATACTTTGTCTCACGACTGAAGAATATTCACTGACAACACAGCAGACGACTCTTGGTATGAATTATTACGCTCTGATCCCACTCGCTCTGTCGCTCGTCTACTTCCTCGGGAGACTCTATGGGCGTACAGCTCACGACAGGACCTACTACTGCTCGTTTTATGAGCTCTTCTTACTCCTCACTGCTGTCTATATAGCACCATTGGGAGGTGTCCCGGTGGCTTTGACGCTCGGTGTGCTACTTGTGGCACTGGTAGCGATCTTTCTCCTTCGCTGGTTCGTGGGTGATAAGGGACTGTTACCGACAGGGCAGCTTCTTAGGAAGAGATATCCTTGGCTTTACCGTTTTTGTACGGCTGTAAAAAGCGGGGCCTTCATCTGTCTGACCCCGTACTTTCTCCCCGGACCTCTTTACAACCTACTATTGGTGATCGTCCCCCTTGTGGTCGTCCTCGTGGAGCGACTCTCGCTCTATTGGATCCACAAGAGGTCAGCCTAAGTCTCAAGAGTGAAACCCGGACACCGATAGTCCTACTGACCTCCTCGGGCAGGTCTGTCCCTTTTATGCAGCGAGTCGAGTGCGATCCCTTTGCCCTCGGCTCGCTTTTTTACGCCCTCACGAACCTCTTCATACCCCATCAGACTATTACCGGTAGTAGATCCCTCCCCTGCTGCTACCGCCTGTCGATCCCTCCGGGGCTTCGCCCCTGCGGGATCATCGTTCTTTAGCCCGCATGTCGAGGCACGAAGTGCCGAAGACTGCGGGAAAGAAGCCCAAGGAAAAAATACGACCCCGCTAGGGTGTCGCACTTACCAGTCAGGCAATCAGTACGACACCCTAGCGGGGTCGCTGGGCTAGAGCCCCATCGTAACCCGGAGTCTTCGGGGCTGCGCCCCTCGACATCCGGGCTAAAAAGCGGGCACCCCTGTCGGGGTGCCACGCCTGTAACTGTTTTTCCGACAGAACCAATATCAACGGATCGCAAATGAAAACCATCAAATAGAAGATATGCAGCATCCGAAGGATGCCCGCTCCATAGGCATCGGTCGAGGCACGAAGTGCCGAAGACCGATGTATAATCGTACGCATTATGCCACGACCCCTTGCGGGTCGCCGAAAGGGGGGTATCTGCTCGGCGACCCACAAGGGGTCGAGGGAATAGGGAAGGGTCTTTGTACATCGGTCACCGCTTCGCGGATGACCGATGCCTATGGAGCGAGCACCCTTTCGGGTGCCTCACGGATAAGCCCTCTAGGTATATGATTACCCCAATGCTCAAATGCGTCACCCCTGGGTCGCTTCACCTTTGTCTTTGTGGGATCAATTATGTTTTGTAGCTTTGAAGACAGGATCATCGTTAAACCCTTAAGCACCAAGCTGTCACCATGAAAAAACTCTTATCGTACCGGGAATCGTTACCAGCCTCACTTGCCTGTGCAAGGGGGATTATCAGCTGGGCTATAGGAGGGGCACACCTGGAGGTCCGCATGTAGCTATTTCAGGTGCGATTGGCTTGGCGGTTGTCGGCGCTCTTGAGAACTGTTAGACGCCACTACACCGCACTTTTCCCATAATAATCTTATGCGTATCAAGTTCTTTGTTTTAGAGCTCTGCATCATAGGTGCTACCGTATGGACCACCCTTGTTCTTTCAAGGGTTGAGTCCTTGATGGCTCTTAAGGAGTCGATATTCCGGTTTGTTATACCGGTCATCGTCCTTGAGACTCTGTTTGTACAGCTGATGACACTCGTCCCCGAAGAGAGAAGTCAATCTGGAGCTGTTTCCCCATGGGTCAAGGCTCTCGACATTGCCTTTTGGGGTGCACTCCTGGTAGTTTCCATTACCCTCCTCCTGATAGATATGGGAGAGCCCTTTGCAATACTGCGAAAAGATATTGGGCTGTTACTCATGGTAATCATAGTGGGAGCAAGTCGCTATCTCTATTACCTTAAGCCGGCTAAGACGATAAAGCTGTCCAAGTCCACAAAGGATTAACATCAGCAGTACTGCCCTATTATATCTATATCGGTTTCAGAGGTAGCAACCTTTGGAACCGATTTTTCACGAAGGAGGACAAGCAGGGTGACGCATTTGAGAGACACCGTAGCCATTCATCTAATTGTGAAGAGTGGGGAACGAAGCACCCCTTGTGGGTGCCCGTTTCTTAGCCACGTGGTCGAGGGGCGTAGCCCCGATGACCCGTGGACCGGGCATCGCATACGATCCCGACCCCGCAAGGGTGTCGCAGAGGGGGGGGGCGGAAAAGTGCGACACCCTGGCGGGGTCGAGGTCAAGACATCGACTTTCCCACAGGTCATCGCCGCTATCGCGGCTCGACCTGTGGCTATGAAGCGGGGATCCCTGACGGGATCCAGCATACCATTATGGTGTCGGCTTCCTTTTGCGCTCCCGCCTGCAGATCCCGCAGGGGACCCCGGTAGGGGTCCTTTCTTCATAGCCCGGCGGTCGAGGCACGCAGTGCCGAAGACCCCGGGTTACCTGCGATCCGCCTTGTATATATGCGACCCCGCTAGGGTGTCGCTCCCTCTCACGATCACTATTACGAGCGACGCCCTAGCGGGGTCGAGGAGAAAAAGAGGGCTATGATTACCCGGGGTCGTCGGGGCTTTGCCCCTCCGACCGCCGGGCTATGAAAAACGCACCCCTGCCGGGGTGCATCATCGTCACCCCTACCTCTCCTAACTATTACCGGTAATAGATTCATCTAATATCGGGTTTAGTGAAGTCTATTACCGGGTTTAGATTTCACTATTATCGGCAATAGATTTCTGCCCTACTTGTCCCCCCAAGTGACAGCATGGACTGCCACGACTGACTTTTGTTTCCACAAAAGACATAATGGACTGACAGTTAGGTCGGGGCTTCGTTTTTGTACTTATGGTCTCAGAATAAAACGAAAAGAATAAAGTGAATATGAATTGGGATAAGTACACAATCAAGTCGCAGGAGATGATCCGGCAGGCTATGGAGGAGGCGCGCAAGCGTGGCCACCAGGCGATCGAGCCGGAGCATCTCCTTGCAGCCCTCACCGCAGTGGGGGATCAGGTGGCAGAGTACCTGATCCCCAAGTGTGGGGGCAACCTCGACACGCTTAGGTCGAGGATCGAGGAGGACCTCAGTGGCCTTCCGAAGGTGCAGGGCGGGGAGCCTTACCTCAGTAGGGACCTCGCCTCAGTGCTCGATGCAGCGGAGCGTATCGCTGCCGAGATGAGCGATCAGTATGTCGCAGTGGAGCACCTCTTCCTGGCGCTTCTCAAGACCGACACCACCGCCGGTCGTCGACTCAAGGATCAGGGCATCACCTATCAGACGATGCTCGAGGCGGTGCAGTCGCTTCGCAAGGGGGCTAAGGCGGACTCCCCCTCCTCCGAGGAGACCTACAACGCACTCAATAAGTATGCGACCAATTTCGTGGCAGCGGCTCGTGAGGGCAAGCTCGACCCGGTGATCGGTCGGGACGATGAGATACGGCGTGTGCTGGAGATACTCAGTCGCCGGACGAAGAATAACCCGATCCTGATCGGAGAGCCCGGCGTCGGCAAGACCGCCATCGCCGAGGGACTTGCCCGGCGTATCGTGCGGGGCGATGTGCCGGAGAACCTTCGGGACAAGCAGCTTTACTCCCTCGACATGGGGGCGCTGATTGCCGGAGCGAAGTATAAGGGCGAGTTTGAGGAGCGACTCAAGAGCGTCATCAACGAGGTGAAGGGCTCCGATGGTCAGGTGATCCTCTTCATCGACGAGATCCACACCCTCGTCGGTGCGGGCAAGAGCGAGGGCGCCATGGATGCTGCCAATCTTCTCAAGCCGGCTCTCTCCCGGGGCGAGCTCCGCGTCATCGGCGCCACCACACTCGGTGAGTATCAGAAGTACTTCGAGACCGACCGGGCGCTCGAGCGGCGCTTCCAGATCGTGATGGTCGATGAGCCGAGCGAGGAGGATGCGATCAGTATCCTCCGCGGACTGAAGGAGCGGTACGAGACGCACCACCATGTGCGGATCCTCGACGAGGCGATCGTCGCTGCCGTCCGTCTCTCTCGGCGCTACATTAGCGACCGCTTCCTCCCCGATAAGGCGATCGACCTGATGGATGAGGCGGCAGCCCGTCTCCGCATGCAGATCGACTCCATGCCGGAGGAGCTGGATGAGGTGGAGCGGAGGATCAAGCAGCTCCAGATCGAGCGGGTCGCCATCAAGCGTGACGGCTATGAGGATAAGGTCCGCGCGATCGATGAGGAGCTGGCCAATCTCTCCGAGCGACAGACTGCGCTCAAGAGCCAGTGGCAGCGAGAGAAGGATCAGATCGACCTGATCCAGAAGGCGAAGACCGAGCAGGAGCAGCTTAAGCTCCTTGCCGAGCGCGCCGAGCGTGAGGGCGACTACGCCAAGGTGGCGGAGATCCGGTACGGCAAGCTCCAGCAGCTTCAGGAGAGCATCGATGAGGCGGAGAAGAAGCTCCACGAGGCTCAGAGTGGCAAGGCGATGATCAAGGAGGTGGTCGATGAGGAGGATATCGCAGAGGTGGTATCCCGCTGGACCCACATCCCGGTCACCAAGATGATGGAGAGCGAGCGGGAGAAGCTGCTTCACCTCGAGGAGGAGCTCCACAAGCGGGTCATCGGTCAGGACGAGGCGATCACAGCGATTGCCAATGCGGTCCGCCGCAGTCGTGCCGGCCTGCAGGACAGCAAGCGCCCGATCGGCTCTTTCCTCTTCCTTGGCACCACCGGTGTCGGTAAGACGGAGGTGGCGAAGGCGCTGGCGGAGATCCTCTTTGACGATGAGGATATGATGACGCGCATTGATATGAGCGAGTATCAGGAGAAGTTCTCCGCCTCTCGCCTCGTCGGTGCCCCTCCGGGATACATCGGCTACGAGGAGGGCGGACAGCTCACTGAGGCGGTCCGGCGGAAACCCTACTCGGTGATCCTCTTCGATGAGATCGAGAAGGCGCACCCCGATGTCTTCAATGTCCTACTCCAGGTGCTGGACGACGGTCGCCTGACGGACAATAAGGGGCGGACGGCGGACTTTAAGAATACGATCATCATCATGACCTCCAATATGGGTAGTGACCTGATCCGTAAGAGCCTCGAGAGCATGACGAAGGCGAATACCGATGAGGTCGTTGGCAAGGTAAGGGCTGAGGTGATGGATATGCTCAAGGAGCGGATCCGCCCCGAGTTCCTCAATCGTATCGATGAGATCACCGTCTTCCGTCCCCTCACCGAGGAGCAGATCGCGGAGGTGGTACGGCTGCAGCTCGATCGGGTGGTCAAGACCCTTGCCTCCAATGGCATCACGCTGACCTACACCGATGCCGCCGTGCAGCAGATAGCCCACCAGGGGTACGACCCGCAGTTCGGTGCGCGCCCCGTCAAGCGGGTGATCCAGAGCCGGGTGCTCAATACCCTCTCCACGGACATCATCAGCGGTACCCTCCGGCGCGACAGCGTGATCGAGCTGGATGCCGAGCATGGCGACTTCGCCTTCCACAATAAGTAATACCGTTTCCTAACAAAAGACCTTTGCAAAATGGTCTTTCGCCGAAAAAGCACCGCTTTTTCGGCAGGGACTTTGCAGAATGCCCCAGATGCAAGGAACTGAGAGTGAGGGCGAAGGGAGTGTGCT